>CAZRGJ010000488.1:0-2785 GCA_964599445.1 uncultured Planctomycetaceae bacterium
CTACACATAAACTCCTGTTTCATCCCGTGTTTTACGATACAAAATGCATCTTAAACTTTTTTTGGATTTTTCTACAAAACTCCCAATTTGCCTCATTTTCATTCCTTCGGACGCCATTTTTCTTCCTTTTCCCATTCATTTGTCCACTTTTTTCTGCGTTACTTTCTTTCAAAATCCTCATTTTTTTCTCATTTCGGGTTGCCTTTTCTTTTAAAATTGGTTCAAAACCTGGTCATTGACCCCGTTTTTTTGTAACTTTTAAATTAAAGGAGGAATCCATGATGAGGACATCATCCCGTCTCACAAAAAAAGAGATCGCTCTTTGGGCTTCTGTTGGTTTTTTCGGTGCGCTCGCTTCCGCGTTCCTGTCCGGCTGTGCGGACCCGGTCCACGAGACCATGAAACAGCCGCCGGAAGAGGTTATCGAGATCACCGAAGTGGACATCATCACGCCGCATCATTCCGACGCGGACAAAAAAGCGATGAAAGAGGGTCTTGAGAAGACTTACGCAACCGAATACGGTGCAAAAGTCCGGTGCGAGAACTGGGCTTTGAAGGCAGATGCTTTCGGAGCGAAACGGATCGGCGATTTTCTGCGTGCGCTTGCGTCTTCTGAAGGCGTTCACGCAAACAAGTATGCTGAAATGCTGAAAGAACTTGGCGAAAATCCAGTCGCGAACGTGGAGATCCCGGAGGTCGTGAACATCGAAAATCTGCTTGAGGAAGCATTAAAATTCGAGAAAAAGTCGACCTCTGAGTTCTACCCTGCCCAGCTGGAACTTTTGAAGAAACTGCCGGCATCCTCCGCACTTGTCGGCACGCTTGAGTCTGCGATGGCGAATGACGCGGAACACGTGAAGATCCTTGAAGAGATCCGTAAAGACTGGAAGAAATGGAACGCGAAAACCGAGCCGTTCTGCGTCTGTCAGGTCTGTGGGCACCTTGAGGAAAACGCACCACCGATGAACTGTCCGAAATGCGGTGCTCTGAAAGAAAAGTTTCTGATCTTCGGCCAGAAAGATGCAGCTCCCAAGTCTGAAACCCAAACCGATCCGGTAAGTAAATGATCCAGAGACGGTTGGAGACCCCTTATTTTTCGGGGGGGACTTCCATGACACGAATTTCGCGAAAAACCCCAAAACGCGAAAGGATCTTAAGTTTCTTTTAATCACTTCGTGAAGTTCGTGTCGTGCATTTCTGCGGAGCTCCTGTGGATCCAGTGGTGGAGATCTTCGGCTGAAGGTTCCACGCGCGACGGCACTCTGCGAGAGCCGTCTGGCTGCCCGCGAAGAGAACACGGCCGTGAGGGAGAAACATCTTGAAAGTTGTTTCTCCCTCAGACTCCCTCTTCAAGAACTTTTTGATCTTGATTTTTGATCATTTTGTTCCTGTTTGCTTTTTTCTCTTAGTTCTTCGACGCTTTGAAACGCTCGCCCGAAACCCGTTCCGCAGAAATCATATCCGCAATGGTCTGCGCAGCAGAATCAAGCGCAATGTTCTGGCAGTCGGATTCCCAACGCCATTTCAGTTCCACTTCGTTGTTCGCGAGGCCCTTCGGACCAATGACGACGCGGAGCGGGAAACCGATCAGGTCGATGTCGTTGAACTTCACGCCCGGACGCGCGTCACGGTCATCGATCAGAACATCAACGCCAGCGGCCTGAAGGTCAGCGTACAGTTTGTTCGCGGCAGCCATCGTCGCTTCGTCGTTCACGCGCATCGGGACGATGCAGACTTCATACGGCGCGATGGAGACCGGCCAGATGATCCCTTTTTCATCGTAGCTGTTTTCGATGCAGCCCGCGAGAATACGCGCAACGCCGATCCCATAGCATCCCATGATGATGGTTTTGAGGGCCTGACCGTCAGCATCGAGGAACTTCGCGCCGAGGGCTTCGGAGTACTTCGTGCCGAGTTTGAAGACGTGGCCGACTTCCATACCGCGCTTGATGATGAATTTGCCGTTCGCGCAGTTGGGGCAGGAGTCGCCCGCGACGGCGTTTCGGACATCGGCATACTGGGTCGGTTCAAAATCGCGTCCGGGATTCACGCCCGTGATGTGCGCTTCCTCACCGGCGGCGTTTGCGCCCGTGACTGCGTTGACGACGTATTTCACCGCGATGTCGGCGTAAACCGGGACGTCTTCTTTCAGACCGACCGGGCCGGCAAATCCGACCGGAGCGCCAGTGACGCGCATGATGGTTTCCGGCGAGGCAAGTTCAAGGGACTTGGCGCCGAGCATCCGCTTCACTTTGATCTCGTTCACATCGTGATCGCCGCGGACGACGATGACGACGGGCTTTCCGTCCGCTTCGAAAATCATCGTCTTGAGCATTTTGTCGGCCGTGCATTTCAGGAATTTGCAGACGGCTTCGATGCTGCTCGCACCGGGGGTCTGGACTTTCTGGATCTCGGCGAGCGGCTCGTCCGATTTGGAGTAGGTGTTTTCGCCGATCTCAGCTTTTTCCGTGTTGGCTGCGTATTTGCAGTCAGGGCAGACGACCACGTTGTCTTCGCCGTTTTCGCCGAGGACCATGAATTCCTTACTCGCATTTCCGCCGATCGCTCCGCTGTCCGCGTCGACCGGGAGAAAGGTCAGGCCCGCACGCTCAAAAATGCGATGGTACGCATCGTACATCTTGTTGAAGGATGCATCGAGACCTTCCAGCGAGGTGTCGAAGCTGTACGCGTCTTTCATGATGAATTCGCTCGTGCGCATGACGCCGGAACGGGGACGCTCTTCGTTGCGGAATTTCGTCTGGATCTGGTAGAGCGTGATGGGGAG
>CAZRGJ010000489.1:0-2780 GCA_964599445.1 uncultured Planctomycetaceae bacterium
CTTTCCCAGCTTCCACCCGTCCATTTCAATTCCGCGATACAGACGACGTCCGATGCTCCGCAGTCCGCATCCCGGATCGTCCTGTTCCGTTCCTGCTCCCTCAATGGGACCAACTATGCGTATGCGGTAAACACGACCCCGTTCACGGCCATGGGAAAGGTCTACGTCCAGCAGTCTGCCGATTCGCAGGAAGTGACCGCATCTTCCATTTCCGCGATGCGTTTACGTGACGGCGGCGCGGAATCGCTTCAGCGCGACACTCGGGGACTTTACTGGCTGGTCCAGCTTGCTCCGTACCAGATCGAGGCGATCCAGTTCCGTGGCTCCCCCGTCATGCTTCTGGATCCCATGTCCAAAACAGTGCAGGACACGCGCGAAATATTCCGTCAGGAGTACACGAGACTCCTCGTGTCTCTGGAAAACCTCAAAAAACCGGTTTACTATCTGGGACTGAAAAACGCAGGTTTTGAGCAGACGTCGACCGAAAACGGCGAATTCCCACACTGGACAGTCACCTATCCTCAAAATCAGGCCCCCGGACTGGCTCAAAAGGCCTTCAGTGCGTCCGGGAATTCACCGGGCGGGACGTCTCCGAACGGAACATTTTCTGCTGGAGATCAGTCTGCCGGAATGACGTCGTCCGGACCCGCATCCGCAGACGGTCCGGCTGCTGATTTTTCCGCACAGAGCGACAGCGGGATCGTTCCTGGAGCTTCGCTGCCTTCAGGCCTGCTTTCCTCTTCCGTTTCCTCCTCCGGAGCGACGGTCCGCATGGCCGCACCGACCGGCGGAGCATTCGGAAATTCCAGCGAAACGGAAACCGATCCGGCAAACCGGAATGCGTCCGCTGCACTGGACTTTCAAAACACGGTCTTCGGTGCCAGTTCCCTTCGACTCACGAGCGAAGGTTCCCGCGTCCGCATCATGAGCCATCCTTTTGAGCTGAACGTCACGGGCCGTCTGACGGTCTACGTCTGGGTCCGTTCCGATCGGGACGGTGCCTCCATACCGATCCGATTCATCGTGCGCGGCGAAGCTCCCTCGGGGAAATTTTACCGAACGGCCAACCTCTCGGCCCCTCAGACTGGGATCGGGACCGAATGGAAACGCCTGGACATTCAGGTCAACGACCTGCCGCTTGAAAAAGGGACTCAGGTATGCCTCGGTTTTGAACTCTACGGAGCCGGAAATGTCTGGCTGGACAATATCCAGCTCTCCGACATCAATTTCTCGCCGTCAGAGATCGCCCAGATCCAGGGGATCTTCACGCAGCTCGAGAACCGCATTGCCTGCGGCGACATCGCCCCCTGCGTCAATGCGCTGGAATGCTACTGGCTCCGGTTCCTCAGCGAAAACGTGGAATCCAGCGCGCCGCCGCGTTCTGCACCGTTTGCCGAGATCGCCATGGAAAACAGTCCTTCAGCGTCCGACCGAAACGGACTCTCAGGTGGCCACGCGGATGGACATGCGAAAGGAACGACGAATGGACTTCAAGAAATTCCCTATTCCAGGGCTCCGAAACTCCCGCATTTGGGCCAGCTTCCCCAACTGCCGAAATTTCCGTCTAAAAGTTCCGGAAGTGCCGAAAAGGAACTCGACAAAAAAGTGATCGAGTCTCAGGCAGAAAAAAAACCGTCCTATCTGGACAAACTCAAAGGTCTCCTGCCCTGGTAGACCAGTCCAGCCGTCATTTTCCGCAAAAATTTTATTTTTTTCGGAAAGTCCGGGCCTCGACACCTTGAGTTTTTAGCAAAATATGGTAGAATGTTGGAAATATTTTGCCACATAGAAAAAACTGAAAGATGCTTCTGCATACCCTGTGCCGCAGTTCCCGTTTTTCAGAAGACCGGAGGATCCGGATCCGAAACCGTTTGAAAACCATTCATCCATTTATGTACCGTTTCCTTTCGGTCGGCGGATTCCTTCACTCGGTTTTCGGTCTTCCGTTTCCGTTTCCGCATTCCACTTCGTTCATTTATTCCGTCAGTCACGATAGATAGTTCAACCTACTCAACCGGGACGAAATCCATGTCAGCACAGCAGCCCATCACTCAAAATATGGTCGAGCAGACCAAGCAGCACATCAAGGAGCTGGTCGGAGAGATCACCCAGCTTTCCCGCACGGATATGCCTGCCGAGGAATTCTACGCGCAGTTTCTCCAGCGCATCGTGGAAGCCATCGCGGCGATCGGCGGCGTCGTTTGGAAGATGGGCGATACGGGAACGCTCGCGCTTCAGTGCCAGATCAATCTTCGGGAATCCGGTCTAACCGGCGTCGAAAAAGAGAAAATGGCGGAACATTCCCGTCTGCTCTACAAAGCACTCCGGCATCCGGAAGGGCTGAACGTTTCTCCGTATTCCTCATCGGAAGAGGAGGGGGGCGTCAATGGAAATCCGACCGGCTGCATCGTGATCCTTCAGCCGCTCATCACGGAAGTGGAGACCGTGGGGCTCGTAGAGATCTTCCAGCGTCCGGAAGTTTCCGGGAACACACTGGCCGGCTACCAGCGTTTTCTGCGTCAGATGAGTGAACTGGCGGTCGAATTCATGCGCACCCAGCAGCTTAAGAGTCTCGCGGACCGTCAGCTGCTCTGGAACCGCGTGGAGGAATTCGTCAAGACGATCCATGAATCACTGGATCCCTACCAGACGGCGTACACGATCGCGAATGAAGGCCGGCGTCTGATCGAGTGCGACCGCGTCAGCGTCGCCATCCGCCGCGGTTCCCGATGCCGGGTGGAGGCCGTCAGCGGGCAGGACCTTTTCGACAAACGATCCAA
>CAZRGJ010000490.1:0-2725 GCA_964599445.1 uncultured Planctomycetaceae bacterium
CAGAGTTGCCAGAAAGGTACTGAGCGGATCAGCATGGCTATCCGCGAAACCAACACAAATGATCGGTGCTGGTATTGACACCAACAGGCAAATGAACGTGAAGATCGGTAAAAACCAAGTGAAAAACTGTTTCATGATAGTTCTCCTTTCAAATTCTTATTTCAAACTTGTATTGCGTATTAGCGATTAACTTTAGGAATTCTATTTCTTCGAATACCAACACCGATTTCCTTCCAAGTGGAATTCGGCAGGATCATTGGATCGATATAGGTCGTATCCGGAGTGTATGGATTCAGTGTAACAGGGAAGAATTGGACCGTATCGACGGCACTGCCCTTGCTGAAATCATTTGAATCATAAACTTGAGCATAAAGACTCAATTGGTCATATCGATCGGAAATGGACTCTGCGTAAACGCTCCGGTTAAATATGAGGTTGGAGCTGGATAAACGTGCAAGCGCGGTATTATCGCTGACTCTTCCGGAGCTGGTATCTCCTTCAAGCAGCCATGCGCCTTTTGTTGTATTGGTCCAAAGGTTAATACGGGATTCCAATAGCGTAAAATAAACATCGATTTCAAAATCAGTACCGGCAAGAG
This sequence comes from uncultured Planctomycetaceae bacterium, assembly GCA_964599445.1. Taxonomy (GTDB): domain Bacteria; phylum Planctomycetota; class Planctomycetia; order Pirellulales; family Thermoguttaceae; genus RGIG3701. The sequence continues at coordinate 599 of CAZRGJ010000490.1, forward strand.
ATTCAACACCGGCAAGCATTCTGACCTGTTCCAAATCATCTTCGCCTTCTATTACGATACCAGTAGTACTGTTGAAGGCATTATTGTTTGAAGTTGTTGAGGTGTAATCAGTTGTGAGCGAATCCATAACACCGTCAAGGTTATCATCATCATTATTGTGTCTGATAATAGTTCCTAACGAATCATAGTCTTCCACTCTGGAATCGTCTGCGGCCGTGATGTTTCCATCGTTGTTAATGTCGGTGATCAGTTTGCAGATGGCTCCGTCCTTGATCTCGATGTCGGCAGTTTTACCGGCTGTTCCGGCGGTCCATGTGCGCTGGGAACCGTAGCCCTAGGTCGCCTTTTCCAGCGTGAGGCGGACGGTTTCTCCGGTTTGGGTAAATGCGTCTTCCAGATCGGTTCCCGAGAACAGGTCGCCTTCGTCTTCCCAGTCAAAAGTCGGGTCTACGCGGACATACCCTTCTGATTTCCCGGCGGCAAGCGTTCCGGAATAACGGTCCTGCCAGTAGAGGAAATCTCCATCTTCATCGTAAATGCTCCAATTGCCATTATTCGTGAAACTGAACAGGTAATCGGCCGCATCCGTACTGTCTGCCGCGGTGGTGCGGAAGTCGAAATCATAGGAATCCCGTGCGGCATAGAGTGTCGTATTCGGGATGAGTGCGCCTTCTTCCGACATGTCGTATGAGTAAAATTCCATATTCAGAGCATAACTGGTATCCAGCACGGTCCTGCCGTTGCTGGCGACACGGGAGATCTTAAACAGACCGTCATCCGGCGTGACGCCGTCCAGTCTTTCCGTGGCAGTCGTGTCCACAGCTTCCAGAATGACATCGAAGTGGTCGTCATCCAAAATCGTGATCGTCTGCGAGGCGGTCCCGCTGATCGTGTAATCCGTGCCGGCATCGCCCCACGAGTTCGGGTTGGTGATGAGCGTGAGGATGATCGTTTCGTCTTCTTCCGGGTCACAGTAATGATTGTACGGGTTGATGTACAGGTCAAAAGACTGTGCGCCGTTGAAAGAAAATTCATTCGGCTGATCGTAGTATTTGCTCCATGACCCTCCGTTTCGGCAGAGATCGTAATCATCGGAGGACGCTGTTCCGGAGAGATTGAAGTAAACTTTCAGTTCCGGAGCGTATTCGTCATTGGGATCGGTGATCCCGGTATGGCTGATGGTGAATTTGGGATTATTCGTAGAGTAATCGTTTCCGGTACTGGCAGTTCCGTTCATTTCGTACATGCTGTTTCCTGTCTGCGTGACCGAGACCGTCCAGTCATCATTATCCGTGATGGAGCAGTAGACGCTCGTGTATTCACTGTAATTCAGTGTGTAGTCGCAGTCATAATAGCTCGGATAATAAATGAGCGAAAGATAGAATTCTTCCGGGTTTTCGATGTAATTATCATCGATCGTGCTGATGGAAAGCGTTGCCGTACTGCTTCCGTCCGCGAACGTTACGGATCCGGGATTCGCATATGTTGCCGTACTGTTAAAGTCCGCACCCGCGCGGCAGCTGGAAGAGTACGATTGGATCTCATAATATACGGTGACACTTCCTTCGGTAGAATCGCGTGTCAGAACCAGTTCGAGGTCGTCGCCTTCATCGACGGTAAAGAAAGAACTTCCAGAATTGTTTGCGGTAGAAATATAAACGGAGGGTATGGGGTTATTCAGGTTATAGGGTTGTATGATCGCTGCTGTATTTTCCTCCGGCCCGGTATCGGGTATGGGGTTGGAGGTGATCCCGACAGCACTCAGCCCATTTTATAAAAGGAGATTATGATGCAGGGTATGGGGTTGGAGGTGATCCCGACAGCACTCAGCATCGTCCTGTCTTCCAGTGCCTCAAGTCGGCAAAGCCTTCTTTGTTCTCCTTTATCCATGGAGGAACGATTGGAGAAATTGAAGTACTCATTCCGAAATTTTTTGAAAATTCGAGTCATGAGATTTTCTCCTTGTCTGAAGTGTTTGAAACGATTTGGCAGAGAGACACATCTCTCCAACTTTCAGGATAACTCAAACGGAAGAAAAATGCAAGGTGGTGGGATGGGATTTTTTAGATTTTTTTGAATATTTTTCAGAAAACAGGATCCGCGGTGAGAAAAGGCGCGGATCCTGCG
>CAZRGJ010000491.1:0-2720 GCA_964599445.1 uncultured Planctomycetaceae bacterium
ACGCCAGTGCCGCGGCGGACGAAGCGGTCGCGATGGGAGCGGCGATCCACGCAGGGCACATTCTGTCGCTCAATGCCGGGAATCCGCCTTCTTTCCAGATCCGGAACGTGAACTCGCATTCTCTGGGGGTCATCGGCATGGATCCGGCGACGCGACTGCCGAGAGTCGGCGTACTGATCCCGCGAAACACGAAACTTCCCGTACGCATCCGCCGCAAATTCAAGACGCAGAAAGCCAACCAGCGCAGCCTTCTCGTTCAGGTCGTGGAAGGAGAAAGCAGCTCGCCGGACAACTGCACGTTCATCGGAAACTGCAAGATCCCGAATTTTCCGCCGAATCTCCCTGCCGGCACGGAAGTGCACGTCATTTTCCAGTACATGCCGGACGGACGTTTGAAGGTGGATGTTCAGATCCCGGATGCGAATGCAGAAGTCTCGCAGGAATTCAACCGCGAAAACAATCTGTCGAAAACGCTTCTCGACGGATGGCGGCAGTATATTTCCGGCAAAGCTCCGACTGACTACCAGTGATCCAGCAAGGGAAACCGCCTCATGTATCCGCTTGAAGACACCATCACGGCCATCGCGTCTGCCCGGGGACCTCATGGTCTGCGCGGCGTCGTGCGCCTCAGCGGTCCGGGATCCTTTACCGCACTTGAAGCACTCGGCATCGCATTTCCCGCACAGTCCATTAAAAAAGCGCGTCATTTTGATGCACAGATTCCCGTCGCCTTTTCCGAGACCGACCGGCTCACCCTCTCCGCCAGGATCTTCTGCTGGCCGAACGGGCGCAGCTACACGGGGCAGGAGGCGGTCGAGATCCACACGCTCGGCATCCTTCCATTTCTTGAAAAACTCGTAGAAAATCTCTGCCGGACCGGTCTCATTCGGCTCGCACAGCCGGGAGAGTTTACGCTTCGCGCTTTCCTTTCCGGCCGAATGGACCTGACGCAGGCGGAAGCCGTCCTCGGAACGATCGACGCACAGGATCCCCAAAAACTGGAAGCTGCGCTCCACCAGCTCGCAGGAGGTCTGGCCATCCCGCTTCAGACGCTCCGTGCTGATCTTTTTGATCTGCTTGGTCATCTGGAAGCCGGTTTTGATTTTGCGGACGAAGACATCGAGTTCATTTCTGCGTCAGAGATCGCCGCCGGACTGGCGCATTCCGCAGACACGATCTGCGGGATCCTTTCCAAAATGCGTTCCCGCAGTGCCTCCGGGACACTTCCGAAAGCCGTCCTTTACGGAGCACCAAACATCGGAAAGAGTGCTCTGTTCAACGCACTCCTCGGCAGGGAAGCGTCGCTCGTTTTTGACGTTCCGGGCACGACACGCGACTACCTGTCTGCCGAACTCTCTCTTGGTGAATTTTCCTGCCGACTGATCGACACGGCCGGGGATTTCCAGGAAGCCGCCTTCGCGATGCCGGAAACCTCCGGAGTAAATACCGTCTCCGGATCTGACGCGAATGTCGAAGTATCCCCACTCTCCGACACCCCGGCGTCTCCGGCGGAAAATTTCGATTTTCTTGATGAGCGTTCTCAGGAAATTGCCCGTACACACCGCGATCTGGCCGACATTCCGCTTCTCTGCTTTGATGCGCAGGATCTTGTCCGGACGCGCTTCGGAGCGTGGCGCATTCTGGAAGAACGGGCAAACGGCGGCGCACTGCTCCTCCTGACGCGCTGCGATATGCTCCCGGATGCCGAACGAGCAGCATTTCTGAGTTCGCTTCCGCCGTCTCTTTCCCGAAAGATGCTTGAGACCAGCAGTCAGACGGGGCTTGGCCTTGAAACGCTCCGTAAACGCCTGACGCAGATCCTTGCGGAAAGAGCAGGGGATGAGTCTGACGTCGTGGCGTCCACGCAGACACGCTGTCGGGAATCGCTCGTCCTTGCGCTGGAATCTCTGGAACGCGCACAGCTGCTTTGCGGGACGGAATTTCAGGAACTCATCGCGACGGAAGTTCGGGTCGCTCTGGAGCAGATCGGTCTGATGGTTGGCGCGATCTACACGGAAGATCTTCTCGACTCCATTTTCAGTCGATTCTGCGTCGGAAAATGACTTTGGAGAAAATGCCCCGGGAAAACGGATTCCGAAAAAAGAAAGCAAATTCAGAAACTGTGCACCGATTTGCCCGGAAGTCGAAAAAACCGTCTTTCCCCAAATTTCCCAAAGAGCAAAAATTTCAAAAAATTTGGATTTTTCAGGGATTTTTCGAAGCAGTGGGGCTTGACTTTTCCACGAATTGCCGATAAAATGAATGTGGATTTATTTTGAGACGGCTCAAAGATCCTGCCTGAAATCAGCCGGTTTCGGAAGTACCATGAAAGCATTGATGGAAAAAAAGCAAAAGAGAGCAAAACACAAAGCGCGTCAGGAATGGACCGTTCTGTTCTTGGTCTGGCTTTTGCTTTTTCAAATCTGCACTCCGACTCTCCTTCCGGCACAGCATTTTGATGCCGAGACTCAGGTCACGTGTGAGATCACGCACCTTGACGAAGCACTTCCGGCTTCTTTTCTTGTTCGTCCCGTTCCGGTAACCATCGGGCAGGGCGTTCTTTTCCGGAATTCGCACACTTCGGCACTTTTCAGCTTTACTCATACGATATTTCGGATCTCATGCTCAACGCTTTTTGCTTCGGCGGCAGAAATGCGTCATGGGCTTTCCTCTGCGTTTCTGCACGCGCAGCTGAATCGGCCTCTTCGGATTTGATTTTT
>CAZRGJ010000492.1:0-265 GCA_964599445.1 uncultured Planctomycetaceae bacterium
TGTGCGCGGAAGTGCTGTCCGCCCGTCACGGCTCTCGGTCTTCAAAAACTTTTTGATGTTTAAAGCCGGGAGGTGGATTTCCAGTTTCGCGTGTTCTACGCATAGACCATTTCGCCGGTCAGCGTTGCGTCGAAATCCGCCACGGCGCGGAACCAGTAAGACTGGAAGGCGGGCGGAAATTCGTGCGTCAGCGTTTCGCCTGCCGGGATGGTGAACGTTCGGCAAGTACTCCAGACTCCCGTCGCGTTCAGGTCTGTTTCGATCC
>CAZRGJ010000492.1:275-2719 GCA_964599445.1 uncultured Planctomycetaceae bacterium
AAACTGCGGACTGCCCGTGATTCGTGAGCGTCAGCGTTTTTTTGTCGAAGCCCGTCATCAGGAACGGCAGGGAAGGAACGTTCGCCTTTACGGCCGAGTTCTTCCAGAAGAACCCCTTCGCCGCCGGCTTTCCGAAGGTCCAGAGGTCGTCGATCGCACCGGCCCAGAGTGCGGCTTTTCCATCTTCCGAAACGATGATGTGCGGATTGCGGGTGCCGTCCGGAAGCTGCATCGCGGCCTTCTCGATCCCGCCGAGGACCATCAGACCACGGTAAGACGCGTAGTCCGTAATGAGTTTTCCGTCACGCGCCACTGGGCGTACTTTCGGCAGTCCACCTGCGTTGACGGCCGGCAGTTCGTAGAACATTCCGGCACAGTGGAACAGGTCGCGTTCCGTTGCTGCCTCGCGATCCAGACGCATCGGAAGGATCTGCGGCTTCACGATCTCATCGCACGCAATGGGGGGCCGGAATTCCTGTCCCTCCACCGTGCAGATGACGCTCATCTCATCCACGCGGTAAACGTTTTCCGGGAGCGTCCGGACTTCCACCATGTTGAGGATCCGGCTGATCGTACCCTGTTCACCGCCTCCAAAATCACGGTCGCTGCGCACGAGTTTACTCTCTTCGGTCAGCTCATAGTAGCGTTTCGCCTGCGGTTTCCCGTCTTCCACCATCTGCGAAACGACCGCCAGCCGCTGATTGTCCGCGCGGACCCAGAAAGTACTGCCGCAGAAGTCTTTCGCTCCGGGAGCCGCCAATCCTTCAAACCGGGCATCCCGCGGACCGGCAGAGCGCGTTTCGTGCATGGCGTACTGGAAGAAACAGGACGCTTTGGGGAGTTTCGTGTCCGTCGAGACGCGGATCCATTCCCCCTTGACGTCGGCGGGAAATTCGATCCACGCTTCGCAGGAGACGGTTTCCGTCCGGAGTTCTACCCAGTTTCCATCGCCGTTGAGATCGACTTCGAATCGGAAATTCACGTTCTTTCCGGCATCGTGCCGAATATGCACACCGCGGAGATCCCACCCGCCGAACAGGTACGGGTCACTGACCGTGCCGGCTTCCACTGTTTCGTTGAACCAAACGGCTCCGCGTCCGAGCGGGCGTCCAAGTTCCGAGTCGAGCTTTTCCGGCTCCAGGAACCAGAGGTTGGAGTTGGACTGTCCGGGTTCCGCCAGCGTCCCTTTGAAGGGGCTTTTGTTGAGGAATTCGCTCTTCGCCGTGTCGTCGCACCCGAAGACGAGGCGGTCGTTCCATCGGCAGAAGTCGCCAATGACTTTCAGATACGCGGCGCGCGGTCGGATCCCGACGGCTTTTTTCGAGCTGAATGTGGCCGGGAAGTGCCAGAATAGACCGTGCATCGTCATGAGGAGGTCTTCCGGATCGCCGATCTCACGGATGCGCGGCCATTCCGTATTCCAGCCGTGAGCACCGTCGTAGCAGTGCGAGCCTTTCGGAAGACGGTACCGGAACCACTTCCCGCCGTCCAGAACCAGAAGGATCAGCGAGCGGTAGTCCCACCCCACGGCCCAGATCGTGTCGCGTTCCGGATGGCTTCCGAGAATGCCTCCCGGGCCGGTCACTTCCGTGAACTGATTGCGGAGAACGACCTCCCAATCCTTTCCGCTCCACTGTCCCAGTGCCCCGGACTCGATGTCCGGATCCCGGAGTGCTTTTTCGGTACGCTCCCCGTTATTCGAGTACACGATGCGCCCCTGGGCCGAGTAGAATCCTTTTCCATGGTATCCGGGCAAAATGTCGCGGTAGGTTTTATCCGGCCGGTTGGAGTCGCAGTAAAGCTGCTTCACCTCGAGTGTACGGACGTCTACCTCGTAGAATCCCTCCTCCATTGTCGCATAGTAGATCTTGTTCGCCGGGTCGGTCAGATGACGCGCGTTCCCAGTATGGCGTCCGGGCATCGCTTTTGCGTCAATGACGCGGACTTTTCCCTTTGCATCAATGACGTACGGACCAATGAAAAGCTGATTCGATTCCGGATGGATCATGCGGTTTGCGGGCGTCCCTCCGATCGATTCGGGACGGGTGACTTTTTCCAGCGACGGAGAGATCTCGTAGAGTTTGTCCGTCGATCCCCACGGAGCGTGCGGCGCGTAGGAGATGGTCCAGAGCTTCCCGGCCCACGGAACGACTGCGCCGGTCCCGCATTCTCCTTCACGGTTGAAGTTGGCCAGGTGAGGATAGATCCCGCTGAAACACGGAAATTCTTTGGGTTCGGCCGCGTCATTTCCGGCGTTCTGCTCTGCGTCTTTCTCCGCGTCGGCATTGACGGCCGGTCTCTCACCATTCGCGCAGACTACTGAAGCCGGAAGTGCCAGGAAAAGGAGACCGCCGGCCATGGAACCGCAGAACTCACGGCGTGAAACTTCGGAAACGGAGAGATTTTTGGCTGGATCTTGGGCAGGATTCTTTTTCATTTTGGAA
>CAZRGJ010000493.1:0-2717 GCA_964599445.1 uncultured Planctomycetaceae bacterium
CAATCCGGACTTTAATTCCCCGATCCAGGTCGGCGGAGGTACGCTTCAACTCGGCGACATTCGCGAAGTGACCGCGAAGGGGTACGAGTGGGTCCAGAACGCGGACGGTTCGGAGACCTACACGCAAAACAACGCGAAGGAATTCACGTTTGACGGTTCCGCCGGCAGCGTCGGCTTCGCGCCGATCGACCTGACGAGCGTCTGGGGCGACCAAAACTCCCATCTGATCTTCAAACGCTCCGGAAACGTGACCGTCCAAAACGCCATTTTCGGCACCGGAGACCTTACGTTTGCTGGAACCGCAAACTATTCCATCGGCGAAAACGGTTCCATCGCCAATACGCTGGGATCCGTCACCGTCTCAAAAGGCGCGGCGTTCGTCAACTGCTTCAACGCGACGGACTACAGCAACCAGAACGGCGAAGGACACTGGGACTACGCAGGCGCGGTCTCCGGCGACGGACGGTACCAGGTCGATTTCACCACGGAAGCGAAGGTCCTCGAAAACAACACGCGGATCACGATCTCTTCCATTCCCGCCGCGGTTAAGGACTTCTCCGGCGTCTATATTTTCGGCGCGGGTTACCGATTCAACGTCGGCTCCGGAATGTCGCAGGAAACTCTTGGCTACGCCCTCGGTGCGTCGGATTATGGCCAGCTCTGGTTCGATTCCACGTCGGACTCATACTCCGGCGACCTGTACCTCAAGGGGGACGGCTGGGGAACGACAGAATATTTCGGCGCGATCCGTTTTGCCGGCAAAATCTCCGGCGATCTGGCGACTTCTGCCAATATGCCCTCCGTGCACGGAAATATTTACCTCATGGGCGATACGCGCATTCAGCTCGAGGAAAGCCAGGCTGCGCTAATCACCTCAAACATCCAGAATGACGCGGGAGTCGATTCCGCCCAGCTCGAAGTCCGAAGGAACCGGCTCATCTTCACCGGAAACGCCTCCCATACGCAGACGGTTCTTGCTTCCGGCGCAACACTTCAGGTCGGACACATCGGTACGATCAACGGTACGCAGTACGACGGCACTTCCGGCTCGCTCGGTTCCGGCGCGGTGACGGTTGCCAGCGGAACGACGCTTCATTTTATGCGCTCCGATGCCATGACTGTCGCGAACACGATCGCGAACAGCGGAACGGTCATTTTTGACGGCGGAGGCGAATATACGGTAAACTCGACGATCGGCGGGAAAGCGTCCGTTACCGAAGGAACGTGGGTCACGCTCAGCCAGACGACCAGCGCGACATGGTCCGGTGCGGGTTCTCTGCAGCTCAACGATCCGGCAGGCGATAAGACCAACGCCATGCCTGGAGTGACTCTCAGCGGCTTCACCGGCACACTCTACGCAGGGACAGGCTACCGTTGGCAGACTCCCACGACTGACGCACCCCAAATTGGCGCGGTGGACGGCGGGCAGATCTGGCATCTTGGCGGCGTCATTTCCAAACCGATCTATCTGGAAGGCATTGGCTGGCATTCGGGTGAGCGATTTGGTGCACTCCGTTTCGCGGCAGAAAATTCCACGGACGCGGACGGGAATCAGACCATGACCGGCGCATCTTCTGACATTTACCTCCTTGGCGATACGCGGATCAGTGCCCGAAACAATAATTCACCGACCAAAGCGATCCTTTCCGGACCGATTTCCGGAGATTTCCAGCTTGAGATCAATTCTGGTGGAAATCACGAGACAAAACCGGCCAGTACCATCATCCTGACCGGTGCGAATACTTACGGCGGCACGCTCGTTTCCGAGCAGGACACCCTCCAGGTCGGACACATCGGCACGGTCAACGGTACGAAATACGACGGTTCGACGGGAACGCTCGGAACCGGTTCCGCGACGGTCGCTCAGAACGCAAAACTCGTTTTCATGCGCTCCGGCGAAGTTTCGCTTTCCAACACGCTCAAGGGTGACGGAACGGCGATTTTTGACGGAACGGCTTCCTATACTGCGGAACAGGATCAGCTTGCCGGAATTGCGTCGGTCCAGGTACAGGATGCCGCGTCGCTCCTCTTTACCGGCACGATCGATTCTGACGTGACGCAAAACGTGACCGGGAATGGAACGCTCGCGCTGAAAGATGCCGTTCTGTCGGTCGAGCTTTCCGGGGAAAATTCGTCGGTCGCAGATTCACCGGAAGCGGCGCTCATTTTCGGAAAAGATCTGGAATTCCTTGGATCCCTCATGATCGATGTGGGACTCGAAGCCGGTTTTGTGCCGGGTGTGGATGAAACGCTTTATCTGGTGCAGGGAACGGCGGAATCGTTTGCCGGTCTTGAACCTGGAGACATTCAGATCGCGGTTCCGGAACTCAGCGGGCTGGATTCATGGAGTCTGGGACTCGTTTCTCTGGGAGACGGCATGGCGCTTGCCCTCGGAAACAGCGGTGGAACAGGGCTTCCGGAACCGTCCGCGTGGGCACTTTTGATCCTTGGGTCCTGCGGCATTTTCCTTACACGCCGACGCCGGGGAAACTGACCGGAGTTCATTTTGCGGAATGCGGAACGGTTTCCTTCTGCATTCCATTTTTTAGTGAAATTTTTAAGCTTTCCCGAAGCTTTTCGGGGATTTTTTTGTGCATTTTCCTTCCTGCCGATCAATTTCGTGAGGTTTTTCATGCGTTTCAAAGCCGCTTTGGGTCTTTTACTGTCTCTTTTGGGGAGCTTCCTGCCGACCGTACTGCTGTACGCGGAGTCTTCCA
>CAZRGJ010000494.1:0-2713 GCA_964599445.1 uncultured Planctomycetaceae bacterium
GCTGAGGCGATCGAAAGCCGTCAGCTGCGTCCGGAAGAGTTTAGCCTCCGCGACCTTGCGGAAGCTCTGATCCCGGATGGTTCGGAGTGGGTCCGTGCTTTGGATCCGTGCGGCGGAATGGCTCTGACGGAAAGCGAAGGGGTGAATTCTACGGCGTTTCTGAACATTACGGGCCGGATCATCAGCGCGAAGATCCGGGATTCCTATGAGCAGGCGGCGTTTAAGGCCTCCAAACTCGTTTCGGTCATTCCGTCGCGTCTTTCGCGTGAGCGGATCCCGGGCGTGACGCGGATTCAGGGAAGTGCGATGGAAGTCGCGGAAGGAATGGCGTACCCCAATGCAGGATTTGGCGAAGAGTACGTCGATACTCCGGAGACTGAAAAGCACGGTCTCATTGTGCCGGTCACGCGTGAAGCCGTCTTTTTCGACCAGACTGGCCTGGTGCTGAAACGGGCTGCGGAAGTTGGCGAAACGCTTGGTGCAGACCGTGAAAAACGGATTCTGGACGTTATCCTCGGCATCAAAAATACCTACTCGCGAAACGGAGAGACCTTCAACACGTACTATGCTGCGGGTGAGGATGGACCGTGGGTGAACCGCCTGACCGGCAATGAGCTGAAAGACTGGGCGAATGTCGATGCCGCGGAACAGCTTTTTGCTGAAATGTGCGACGAAACGACGGGAGAACCGATCCTCATGAATCCCAACGCGGTCTTGGTCATGCCGGGTAAGCGATTCACTGCGGCTCAGGTCTTCTACCCCGGGAATTCGCTTTGGTCGAACAGCGACGGATCGCATCAGGTCGCGATGCGGAATCTCTTTGGAGACTATTCGGTCCAGAACAGTCCGTATGCCTACCATCGTCTGATCGCGAGCGGAGTTTCGGCACAGGAGGCCGCGAAGTACTGGTTCATTGGCGATTTCAAACGCGCGTTTGCGTACATCGAAAACTGGGGACTGACCGTTTCCCGTTCCAGCTCGCTGAGTGAAGCGAGTTTTACGCAGGACATTCTGGTCCGTTTCAAGGCGAGCGAACGCGGTGTTCCGGCCGTTCTGGATCCGCGCTGCGTCATTTGCTGTACCGGCTGATCGTTTGAAGAAATTGCTCGCTGAAATCGTTTGACGATTTTTCGTTTTGAAGCCGTGAAGCAGTTTTGGGGAAGAAATGGGAGACGATCCTTCAGGTTCGTGCATGAGTGCGTTGACCTGCGCAGGGACGTTCCCTTTCCTTTCCGATCCTGCTTTGCGGCGGATCTCGATCTTTTTTATTTCGGCTTTCTGAAATTTTCAGATCCATCCAATTTTTTAGAGGACAAAATGCTCAAAGCTCAAACCTGCACACTTACCTATGCGGCCTGGAATTCCGGCGACGGCTCGCTCTGCACGAATGATGCCGCGAACCATACGTGCCGCATTTCCAAAAACGGCAGCGTTCTGTCGGCTGCGGCCAATTCGCCCGTGGAGATCGGATACGGTCTCTATGCACTGACGCTGACGACCTCCGAGACGAGTACGGAAACGCTCACTCTTTCCGTCACCAGCAGTACCGCGGGAGTCGTCATTCCGCCAATCTGCGCGGTTTTCCATGACCCGGATGAATTTAAGGCGGACGTTTCTTCGATCCCGGCCAACGTGTGGAGCGTTTCCGGGCGTACACTTACCGGGACTGTGGATGTTTCTCCGGCCTCCGTCTCTTCCATTCAGAATGGGATGGCGTCTGTGTCCGTTCTCGATTCCGTTTCCCAGAAAGTGGTTTCCATCGAAACGAAATGCGATTCCATCAACACGACCTGCGGAAGCATCAGCACCACGTGCGGCTCGATCAATGCGGCGTGCGGAAGCATCAGTGCATCGTGCGGGACCATCAATTCTACGTGCGATTCCATCGAAACGAAATGCGATTCTCTGGCTGATTCCAGCAGTGCGATCCAGATCCGCACGAATCTGATCCCGGACCGTCCCGCAGCGGTGGGGAGCGCCATGACGCTGACGGATGCTTACGCACATCTCCAGACGCTGAACCCGCACACGATCGCATCCGAGGTCCTCAGCTTCGACATTTCGAATGTGGAGGCGGTTTCTGCGGTCTATTCGCTTTGCACGGTCATTCTTGCGCAGCTTCAAAGTTCCGTCGACGGCTCTTCCTGGACCATTTACCGAACGGACGGCGAGACGCAGCATACGGTGAGGAACGTGGAAGCCGCCGATGATTCCATGCCGATCACGAGGGTTTTCACACCATGAGTACCATGCCGAATTTTGCCGCATTTACGGACTTTTTTCGTCGTGTTCTCGGCTGGAAAAACGCCAAAGAGTACATTGTGCCGCTTCCGGAACGCAAAAAACGGACTTCGGCAGGCTGTGTTCATGTGCCGACGGCAGAGAAATTCAGGATCCGTCCGTAAATCATTGGGGCCGCAGTCTTGCGTTTCGTGCATTTTTGAAAGCGCGGAACTCCAGGTTTCGTGCATTTTGCTGTTCTGTGGAGGGACGAAGACTGCGGTTTGTTCATGCATATCATTTGAGGAGGGCTTTTTCATGACTCAGGCAAAAATTTTTTACGGAACGATTTTTCCCGGAAGTTCTGCTGTTTTTCTGGCGCGTGTCGTTGGAGAATACTCGGAAACGCTGAAGCGCAGGGAACTCCTTTCCGGAAAGTATTCCGCATACCTTGTGGACCATTTGGGGCGACAGCGAAACTGTCATCACCGGC
>CAZRGJ010000495.1:0-2708 GCA_964599445.1 uncultured Planctomycetaceae bacterium
ACACGCTGGCGATGGTCCTCTACGAAATGCTGACCGGCTCGCTTCCATTTTCGGGAAACTGTGCGTCGATCCTTCTTCAAAAATTGCGTTTTACGCCGCAGCTTTCCGCCTTCTCCCCCTCTGTCGGCTCCGCTTTTGCCCGTGCGCTTGCTTTTGAGGAGAAAGACCGATTCGCGGCGTGCGCGGATTTTATGGACGCCCTGAACATTCGGATCCTGCATGATCCTCCCATTCCGGAGCCGGCCAAAGAAAAGATCGTGGAGGAATACGCGCAGGAGAACTGCGGGAAACTCTATTCGGAAGATCCTGCGGCCTGTTTATGGGAGGAGGCGGAACGTCAGGTCCAGGAGTGCTTTATGCGTGAACTGGCAGAAGAGTCGACGAAGGAAACGGAAACGAAAGAAGTGGATCCGAGATCTGAGACACGGCGAAATTTCCTTTTAGGGGGACTCATTGTGCCTGCGGCAGCCGCGCTTGGGCTTTACGTTACCTTCCGTGCCGACGATCCTTCCAAATCGTCAGGTCTCGCGAAATTGGAGTCCTGCGGCATATTGCCGAGGGGGACTTATGCAGGGGAACGCAAGGTCTGGAAGGTTGATGGGGTCTGCTATCCCTTCCGATGGTGTCCGCCGGGTATATTCACGATGGGGAGTCCAGAGGATGAATTGAGCCGATCCGGCAGCGAGATCCCGCACGAAGTGACGCTGACGCGCGGATTCTGGATGCTCGAGACGGAAGTCACGCAGGAAATGTGAAAGAGCGTGATGGGCGAAGGGATCCGGAAATTTGAAGATGAGGAGCGGAAGCCCCTGGTGTGGGTGGATTGGAATGACTGCCGGAGATTTTGTGAGAAACTTTCGTCAAAACTTGAAATGGATGTGAGCCTTCCGACGGAAGCCCAGTGGGAGTATGCCTGCCGTGCGGGGACGACGGGGGCTTATGCCGGAAGGCTGGACAAAATGGGCTGGTGCGGAAGCCGTGATGGAAATAGCGGCGGCTGTTCCCATCCAGTCGGTGAGAAGAAACCGAATGCGTGGGGACTTTACGATATGCACGGGAATGTCAGGGAGTGGTGTTCGGATTGGTATGCTCCCTACATAAAAGCGTCTGCGATCGATCCGGAGGGACCGGAGAGCGGTACAAGCCGGGTCGTTCGCGGCGGCGGATGGAAATATGATGAGATGTTCTGCCGCTCGGCGTACCGACACTGCCATGAGAGCAGGGAGGCGGCCGGCGATTTGGGATTTCGCTGTGTTCTGGCAGTTCCAGAGAAATGAAATGCTGCCGCGGGAGTCGGAAGTGCGGTTTGGTGTCTGTGTGCTTCCGCGGATATTCTGTATTCAGTGGGTCAGATTTTCGGCGCAAGCGATCCCACGCGCGGCGTACTCTTCGAAATCCGTCTGGCTGGCCGCGAGCCGCGGCTCGCGGTATGCGCTGCTGCGGAAAGTCACGAAATCGCTCACGATGTTCGTTCCGAGGAACTTCATGAGTTGACGAAGTGACCAACGGGAACGGGTTCATGCCTGCGCGCGGAAGCGCCATCGCCTGCCGCGGCTCGCGGCCTTCAAGAACTTTTTGATGTTTTTTTGTTTTTATTTCTTGGTTTTCTTTTCACGGAATACCGCGAACGATCCACGGCCCGATGAGTTTCGTAAACCAGACCGGAAGACGTTTCCAGATCCGGATCGCAAGACCATACGACGCATTGTCCGGACGCACATCGTCCATCGTGCCGCGGCGAACGAAGTACTTCCAGACGACGGGGATTTCCTGCGCTCCCCACTGTTTCTTGAAGTGCCAGGTCCCGCATCCGATGGAGCTGCGTCCAAAATCGAAAACTTTGGCGTCTCTGGCTTCGATGCTGTGTTTCAGAATGTTCCAGTAGAGGAACATGTTGGCGCAGAGTGCGTTTCCCCATCGCAGTGTGCCCGCACTGGGGACTTCGGTGATCTCTCGGCCATGCACGAGAAACGCAGCGGAAATGAGGCGGTCTTCGGCAGTGCGTACGAGGCAGATCTCCGCTTTTTCACCAAGTTTTTCGAAAATTTCTTCAAATAGTTTCCGCGAGTAGACCGGTGTGCCGACATTTCGCATCGTTTCGGCAAAAACGGCATAGAATTCAGGGAGAAACTCCTTTCCGCCCCATTCGGCACGTAGACCCGCTTTTTCGCCTTTCCGGATCTGATTTCTGACCTTGGGACCGACGGCTTTCCAGAGAGCCTCGGCCGTTTCCGGAAGTTCCAGCTCCATGAGTACTTTTCCGCGCCGCTCGAAATTCAGCCGGGGATGCGTGATTTCGCGTACATGCCGGAGTTCCAGATACTTGACGTCCAGTTTTTCCGCAAGACGGACGGCTTCGTCGATCAAAAGCGTTTCGATCTCTTCGCGATCTTCTCCCTCCGGTACAAAACAGCCGCCGACATTCACGTACGGCAGCGCGATGAGATGACGTCCGAAAAGCGGGCTTTTCATCGCGACGAGAGGCAGGGTCCCCGCGATCTCCCCGGCTTCTGAATCGGCAGATCCCGCCGCGGGTACCGTGGTTTCCAGAGTTTTCCGAACTTCCACCGTATAGAGTTCCTGCCGTAATCCGCGTGAGACGATTTCTCCCCACTGCGGGAACCAGCCGGGATGCAGACGGGAAATATTTTGCGTCAGGTGCGCAAAATCACGGTCGGAAGGTGCCGAGCGGGAAATGTGTGCGGAAT
>CAZRGJ010000496.1:0-2702 GCA_964599445.1 uncultured Planctomycetaceae bacterium
GCAAGAAATCGACGACGGGACACGTTCTTCATGAAAAATCTCTCCCAAAATCCAGAAAAAAAGACGGAAGACTCCCGTCAGCAAAAAAACTTCAGTTCATTCCACTCAAAGAACTCCGGCCGATTCCAATCGGAAGATCTCCATTTGGCTCCAGTCGGAGTTTTTCGAAAGAATTCACCCGAAACTACTTGAGGAACTGGTCAGCGACGCGAATGTACTGGTCCCAGTCAAATTCCGTGACGTCGTGTTTTCCAGTCCGGATATGGTGTCCAATGACGTTTCCGACGGAAGTGTTCAATTCGGCCATTTCCGGAACAGTACGCCCGGCAAACGGTTTCTCGATGCCGAAGAGTTCATAGACGGGGACGGCGTGAAGGCAGGAAAGATACTCGCCTTTTGGGTCCGCCCACTGATCGTTCTGCGCACTGGCGGCGTAGACCGGACGCGGAGCGGCAAGTGCGATGAGTTCATGCTGGTCGATGGCGAAATTATTGACGCGAGGACCGAATTTGCAGAAATTCGGGCAGAACCAGTAGCGGAGGCCGCCGCTCATGGTCTGGATAGTCTCGCCGAACTCACGCCGGCTGAGTGCCGCACCGCCGCAGCCCGAATTATTCGAGATGACGAAAGCAAAACGTTCATCCGATGCTCCGGCCCACAGCGCGGTTTTTCCGAGACGGGAGTGGCCGAGGACAGCGACTTTTTTCGCGTCGATGAGTTCGTCCGTTTCGAGATAGTCCAGTGCACGGCTCAGCCCCCACGCCCACGCGGTGATGGAACCCCAGTCCGAGGGACCGCGGGACGCGTCGTTTTCGTAGTCGGAGTAGAGATCGAAAAGGCCCGTTTTAAAGCCGTTCTGGAGGCTGTCGTTCGCGAGGTCAATGTAGTGCATCGTCGCCAGCGCATAGCCGTTTTCGATGAGTTTCGGCGCGAGCCACTGCGTACTGTTTCCGCCGCGGGAATGTTTCCCTTCTTTGTCGACCGTCTCTTCGGTGATGGTCTGCCCTGCCCGATTGTGGAAGAGCAGGATCGCCGGGTCATTTTCGACGGCGTGATTTCCGTAGAAATTCAGTCCCAGAAACGCGGGAACCGGTTTCTGCGCATTCTTCGGAATGTAGAGCAGCAGATTGGCGGTCACTTTTTTGTCCGGTTTCTGCGGATTGGTGAACGTCAGCTCGACCTGTTTCCGGATCGCTTTGCCGTCGAGGGCGTCATCCGAGGATTCCAGAAGGCGGAACGTCACGAAATCCGGATGATTTCCCGCTTTGGCGAGCATTTCCGGAAGGAAACCGTACATTTCTTCCTGAAAGTGACGGAAAATTTCCGCACGGCGTTTACCCGTCCAGTCGGCGGCCGTCCTGACTGCGGAACCATCATTGAAAACCAGCGGATCCGGAAGCGTGTACTCGGGAACTTTTGATTCATCGTAGTTCACGGCCTGCGCAGGCATCGCAGAAAAAGCGGAAAATGAAATCAAAAATGTAAGGGCAAGAAAACGTTTCAGCATGGAACTGCTCCTGAAAAAAGGAAGGATGAGGCAGTTTTCAAACTGCCTCGGGAAAAACAAATGATTGTGGAGGGATCGATCCGGTCGAAAAACACAGGATGAGAGTCTCGCCGAAGCGGGACTCTCAGAAAAATTCGCAGGTCCTTTTGCCTCATGAGCAAAAATCCGGAACCAGCGGTCTTTTTTTATCGTTCAAGGACCTGGAGATTCATCGCGTTCGTCATGTTCCCATAATATTGGGAGGCTTTTTTGTCGTCTGGAGCCATGAGCTGGCAGTACGTCAGACGGTCCACACTCTTACTGATGTACTGGACACCGCCGTCAGCGAAAGCCATGTGCGCGCCGTTTTGCGCGTGACGGCTTGCGGGGCGGGCGTATTTCCAGCTGCGGGTCGTGCTTTTGAAATCCATTCCGATATCCAGGAGCGTCGAAGTATTGGAGTTCCAAACGATACCGTAATCGTAAACATTGGAGGAATTCCACGAATGCGCCTGCGCATTTTCGCCGAAGAGGACCGTGTATGTCGCGCCGTCCTTCATTTTAGAGATACGGGACTTTTGATTATCTTTGTGCACGAACGCACCGAGCTGGTAGGCGTAAACTTTTTTCCCCGTATTGTCTCCCTGGATACCGCTTCCATTATAGTAGCCGCAGTTTGCTGCGTAGGAAAGTCCGGCCTGAACCTTTTTCTTGGCGGGCTGGATGGGGCAGATCAGGAAAGAAAGCGTCGGATAGCGTTCCTGTGTGGAACCGCTTCCATTTTCCCACTGACTCCAGACGGGGCCTTCGCCAAGATGTGGAAGAAGCGGAACGACCCAGCTTGCGTTCGCATTATTGGTGCCATAGGTTCCCCAATAGTAGGGAAGATACCCAAGCGTCGTTTCGTGGGCGACAGCTGCGGCGGCGAGCTGTTTCATATTGTTGAGGCACTGAGTCTGACGCGCGGAAGCACGCACCGCCTGAACGGCCGGAATGGTCAGGCCGACGAGGACGCCGATGATGGCGATGACGACGAGGAGTTCCACAAGAGTAAACCCTTTGGAATGGGATGATTTCATGAGTCGGTTCCTTTTGACTTTGAATCTCAAATTTTTGGGAAAACAGCGATCCGCTGATCGAATGATCAAAAACGGGGGCTCGCAATTTGATTCTCCGAAAATGGAAGCACACGGTTTGATCCTCCGAAAACGGCGAT
>CAZRGJ010000497.1:0-1346 GCA_964599445.1 uncultured Planctomycetaceae bacterium
AAGCCAAATGACGCTCGAAACACCAATGAAAATACCCACCACCGTCAGCAGGGAACGCATGGGGTGAAGCATTAAGCTCTTGAAGCCGAGCTGAAATGTACGCAGCCAAGTGTAAAACATAATGGTGAATTCTGAATTCTGAATTGTGGATTGATTTGGAAGCCGGGAGTTGGACGAAATGGATCTTGAACATGAAAAACACGAAAAAATAGGGATCCCGTGAAAGTTTTTTTGTTTTCAAAATTTTATTTTTACGTATTTTCGTGCTTTTTTAAAATTCGTGTCAGGCGGTTTCCCTGTCTCTGCCGTCCATTCCTTTTTTCGTGTGTTTCTGCGGCTTTTCAGTATTTTTGGCGGTGAAACCGGAACACTCTGCGGATGGTCCTTTAATTTTTTTTGTCGCTGACGATCAGACCGTCACGCAGCTGGATGACGCGCTTTGTCTGTGCGCCGACTTCCGGTTCGTGAGTCACGATGATGATGGTTTTCCCGTCGTCGTTGAGTTTTTTCAGGATCCCGAGGATCTCATCCGTCGTCGCGGTGTCGAGGTTTCCCGTCGGTTCGTCTGCGAGGATGAATGCCGGGTCATTGACTAGCGAACGCGCGATCCCCACACGCTGCTGCTGACCGCCGGAGAGCTGGAAGGAACGGTGATTCAGGCGGTTACTTAATCCAACCAGATCTGCAAGTTCCCGGCAGCGTTCACGCATCTGCGGCGTGATCCGGCCGGAATAGTGGAGCGGAACTTCAATGTTTTCCAGCACCGTGAGCTGCGGGATCAGATTGTACGCCTGAAAAATGAAACCGATCTTGCTCGCACGGATCTCCGAAAGTTCATCATCGGTCATCGTGCTGACGTCTTCACCGTCGAGGAGGATCTTTCCCGACGTCGGCGGATCGAGACAGCCGAGGAGGTTCAGGAGCGTACTTTTTCCGGAACCGCTCGTTCCCATGATGGCCAGGAAGTCGCCTTTCGGCACATCAAAGGAGACGCCGCGAAGCGCCTTGACCGTTTCACCGGTCAGAAAATAGTGTTTTTGGACGTCTGTCAGTGAGGCTGCGTATTCCATGTTTTTCCTCGTTCCGAGCCGAAAGAAACGGCATCGCGCATCTTTGAGGGACCGCCGGACTCCCTGTTCTGGAAATCCGGCATTTGGTTGACTTTTCCATCCGTTTCGGGTCAGTTCATGCCTGCCGGTCAGTTCGTGACTGCCGGGAGATTTCCGCCTGCCGGAGCGTTTTCGCCCATCGGCATCCCGGAGGGACGTTCACCGCGGGGCATTCCGTCGGGACGCATTCGCGGTCTCTGACCATCCGGCCCACCCATTCCTTCAGGCATTCCGCCC
>CAZRGJ010000497.1:1446-2702 GCA_964599445.1 uncultured Planctomycetaceae bacterium
ACGCATTCGCGGTCTCTGACCATCCGGCCCACCCATTCCTTCAGGCATTCCGCCCATTTCGGCAGGACGTTCACCGCCGGCGTTCATTCCCTGACCTGATTCCGTTCCTTCTTCCTGCTGAGCCGCAGAACGTTCCGGACGGATCTCGGGAGAGGAAGTCATTCCAGCCGGGAGTTCCGGAAGTTTGACCTTTTCGCGGTTTTCGAATGCGGCAGAAACGAGCTGCGTGTTTTCATCCACATTCGTGCTGGTCACGATGACCATCTTGTCGTTGCTGTGGCCGAGTTCCAGCTCGATCGCTTCCAGTTCCCCCGCGGCATTCTTTTTGATGGCGTAGTATTTCCCGCCGTGTTCGAAGACCGTGTGGGTCGGGATCATGATTTTCTTGTCCGTCGTCTCTTCCACGAGGATCTTCGTATCCGCGGTCATGCCGGGGAGGATCCCTTCCGGATTTTCCAGCTCGATCGTGACACGGTACTCCTTGACGTTTCCCATCCAGTGGTTCGTCGGCTGCGGGTTTTCATTTACTTTGATGACGCGGCCGCGAATGACTTTTTCGCCCGTGGCGTCCGTTCGGACTTCCACAGTCTGACCGCGTTTGACGTAGCTGATCTTTCCTTCGTGAATGTCGGCAGTGACCTGGAGTTTCGAGGAGTTCGGCAGACGGAGGAAGACCTGACGCTCACGGACCATGGCCCCTTGACAGACGAGGAATTCCGAGGTGCCGAAACGGTTCGTCTCATTCACGTAAAGGACTTTTCCGTCGGCGGGAGAGCGGACGGTGCAGAATTCGATCTGCTCTTCCGTGTCCTTGAGTTTCGTCAGATTCTGCTGATGGACCCGCTGTTTGGCGCGGAGATTCGCGGTGGCGGTCTCAATGTCGCTTTCGTAATTCTTGAGCTGCTTGCCCTGCGTGTACTCTTTCAGGACGTAAATGTCCAGCTCTGCCGCACGCAGATCCAGTTCCGCCTGCTTGAGCGAGAAAACGTCCGCGTCCAGCTGCGATTTCGTCACGAACCCCTTTTCGTAAAGCAGACGGCTGTGCTGGAGGTATTCCGCAAGACGGTCGCGTTCCTCTTTCGCTTTGATCTGGGCACTGACGAGCTTCTGAAGGTTCACTTTGTACGTGCCGTTTTTGTACTCTTCCAAAGCGATCTCGGCCGTTTTCAGATTATTTTCCGCCGCCTTTACTTCCGCTTCATTCTGAGCGACCGTATTCATCTGGGCGTCCCGGTTGTCGATGAGCGCGGAACTGT
>CAZRGJ010000498.1:0-1009 GCA_964599445.1 uncultured Planctomycetaceae bacterium
GCTAAAATCGTAGAAAATAAAAAGTTTCCCAAATTTCCCGCCAGCCCCACAGATAAAAAGGTGAATCATGGCCAAATTTTCCAAAGAAATGATGGGTCTTTGCGCCCAGATGCTGAAATTCCTGAATCCTCATCTCGAAAAGTCCGCCGACCCGGATTTCGTGATGCCTTCCGCCGCACTTGACGAGCTGGAACGCAGAATGAAGGAGATCGTGGCACTTTACATGAAAAGTTCCGTCGACGTGAAAGCGGAATTTCGCTCCATTGCGGATGACGTGGACGGTCTCTACCGTTTGAGCGAGCTTCTCCAGCAGTATCGTGACGGTCTGATCAAGATCAGTATGAAAACGACGCTCTCGGAGGTCCAGAAGCGGACGGCGGGAATCAAAGTGATGCTGAACCGGAAGCTGGGAGCTGCACCGTCGGGGAATTTCTCGAAGATCCTCATTCTCCTGGTCCTCATCGGCGCGGCAGCTGCATGGTTCTTCCTGAAGGAGCCGATCAGCTCGGTGGTGAATTCGTTCCTTCCGGACAAACCGGCGGAAGTCCAGCCGGCCGATCCGAACGTAGAGACGGAAACTGCGGAAGACACTGACGCGGAAGACTCGGAAAGCACCGAAGAGGATGCGGATGAAGCAGAGGATACGGATGAAGCAGAGGATACGGACGGCAAAAAAGAAGCGGACGCCGACGAAAAGGATGCGGAAGACGCTGACGCGGAAGAGTTCGTGAAGCCTGAAGAGGAAATGGAAGAGCCTGCGGACGCAGAGTCGGAAAAGGACGCGAAAGAAGCAAAAGAATCGGCAAAAAAACCGGTGAAGAAACCGTCCAAAGTCACGAAAAAGCCAAAGACGTACCCGATCCGAAGCTGGACGGACGAAAACGGAAACAAAGTGAAGGGACGTTTCCTTCGGGTCGAGCCTTCCAATTCCGAGGAGTCGCAGGACGTCGTGTTCATTGACGTCGTGACGAAAAAGGGAAAGACGGCAGAAAAAGGCTTCCTCTTCGGA
>CAZRGJ010000498.1:1019-2691 GCA_964599445.1 uncultured Planctomycetaceae bacterium
CGTACATCCGTCAGCAGATGCAATAAAACACCTGCATGACACAGAATGGATGCCGACGGAGCCGGATCGTCAGTCTAAAAAAGCACTCCGCCATCGTCCCGGTCAAACTGTAGTTTCCTCTTTTGAAGTACCCGAATTCCTTCGAAAGGGGAATTTTTTTGAAATTTTCTTTTTTTGAAAAAAATCCGGCGGGTGGGGGTTTACAAAGGGGACGAAATCGGGTATAATCAGCGACACTGTTTAAGTGTTTCAGTTGCCTTGGCTGCAAGTTGGGGCTTTGGTGAAGTGCGCGACGCATTCCGGATCATCCGTCCGGACGCAGTTCGTATTTCTCAGGACAAAAACCTGTTCCGGGCATAAAAATTCCAGATAAAAAGAAAGCGAATATGAGCGAAGTTCTGAATCACGAATGCAGTGTAGCGGCTCTTTACTTGATGGACCAGGTGCATGCTCCGGAAGGAACGGCCAGCCGTAGTGTCCTCAATGAAAACGTAGCCCCACTGCTTCAA
Source organism: uncultured Planctomycetaceae bacterium (assembly GCA_964599445.1). GTDB lineage: Bacteria > Planctomycetota > Planctomycetia > Pirellulales > Thermoguttaceae > RGIG3701. The sequence continues at coordinate 1,529 of CAZRGJ010000498.1, forward strand.
CAGATGTTGGGAGAAATGCAGAATCGCGGCCAGCTCGCCGCAGGGATCGCCACCTACAATACCGGGCGTCCGAACATTCTCGACGTCTTCAAAAATACCGGAACAGTCAACGAGGTCTTCAAAACCTCACGAAAACGCAAATTTCAGGAAATTCTCACCACTTACGCCGGCCGGGCAGGCATCGGTCATACGCGCTACGCTACCTCCGGTCAGGACGATCCCCGCTACGCTCAGCCTTTCGAACGCACTCACGGACGTCTCTGGAAATGGTTCACCTTCGCTTTCAACGGCACTCTCGCCAACTATCCCCAGCTTCGTGAAAAACTTCTCTCCAAAAGCCAGTACCATATCGTGATGGATAATGACACGGAAATCATTATGCATATGATCGCCCGGGCACTGCGCGGAGAGGACGCTCCGGATCTGAAGGACGTCATGGCGGAAGTCTCGAACGAGCTGGACGGCGCGTTCAACATCGTGTACATGGATGGCCTCGGCCGAATGTTTGCGTCCCGCGACCCGCGCGGCATCCGCCCGCTCTGCTGGTCCGTTCAGGGAAATCTTTTCGGCGTAGCGAGCGAATCGTTGGCCCTGCAGAACCTCGGTTTCACCGACATTCGGCACTTTGAGCCGGGAACCATGGTCATCGTCGACCCGAACGGCTTCAAATTCGAACGTTTCGCTCCGACTCCGAAAAAAGCGAGCTGCTTCTTCGAGTGGGTCTACTTCGCCAACGCCGCCAGTGTCATTGACGAACAGAGCGTCTATCTCTGCCGTGAAAAATGCGGCAAGATCCTCGCGGAAGAAGAAGACATTCCGTGGGATGAAAATTCCATCGTGGTCCCCGTTCCGGATACGGCGAAAAGCGCAGCCGGCGGATACGCATTCAAGGCCAATATTCCGTTCACCGAAGGTCTGCTGAGAAACCGCTATGCCGGACGCACTTTCATCCAGAACGACGACACGCGTGCCTACGCTGTCCGCAGCAAGTACTGGATCATCCCGTCAGTCCTGGAAGGGAAGAAAGTCTTCCTGGTCGATGACAGTATCGTCCGCTCAACGACGCTCCGTGCGCTGGTCCATCGTCTGCGCGAGGTTGGACACGTCGCGGAACTTCACGTCCGCATCGCCTGTCCGCCCGTTCTGGCACCGTGCTACTATGG
>CAZRGJ010000499.1:0-2690 GCA_964599445.1 uncultured Planctomycetaceae bacterium
GTGCTGCTGATCGCCGTTGGGGGCGGCGTCATCCAGACGGTGATCGGGTTTGGCGGCAGTGTATTTATGATGCTGTTTTTTCCGCATCTGTTTGGCATCGTTGCGGGTTCGGCAATTTCTTCCGCCATTTCCTGATTGCTGCCAAGGACCGTCATTGGCGCCATGGCAACTGCGAGCAAAATCGCTCCAAAACTAAATACACGTCGCATCCTGTTTTCCTCCAGTCTTTTTCACCGTGTAATTATGATGACTCAAGACACCCTGAAATGCCATCATTTGTTTCCAATCCCCTGAGTATTTGCGGTAAGGACTTTCAGGGTGAATCGGTTTATCTCTTTAGCACAATTCATTCTACTGAATAAATTGCTATCCTGTTTCTAATCACTTTTACAATCGGAAAAGATACAATCGGAACTTCACGTCACTTTCCATATAATCGACACTTTCTGCAAAATTTTAGCATTAAGAAACGCTTCAAGCGGTACAACTAGAAAAGATCTCCTATTTTGTTTATTTTCCAGCTAGAAGGTGCAGGAACACGGGCCTTACATCTTGCGCCATTTCCACATTTTGATAAAATCGGTATGTTTCAGTGCGTTCCCGAGTAAATTCGGGATTCGAATCTCCTGCGTCAAACCGCCCAAAAAGAAAAGCGTTCTGCCAAACAGCAAAACGCTTTCCCTGTCTCGAACGCTTTAAAATCTGCTATTGGAGCAGCTTGATCTTCTGCACCAGCGGCTTGACCGTGCCGTCAGGCTGTCTTTCGCCTGTACAGATACCAATGACCTTCAGAACGTAACGGTACTTCAAACTGGTCGCACCGCGACCGCCCCAGCCAAGTTCGATTTCGAAATCTTCCGGCTTTCCGGAAGCATTCCCCATCGCCGTGCGGATCCGCTTGCGCAGATCGTCTTCATCCGGGTCGGTCGAAGTCCGCATTCTGCTCTGCACGTTATTTACCGTCAGCCCCGACAACTCGCCGTTCGTGTTGCTGATGAGCACGATACGCATGATGTCGGGCAGTACATCGCTCTCCGATGCCTGGGCAGAACCCGGCTTCGGAAGACGAAGGTAGAAATCGCCTTCAGGGTCGACAATATTCAGCGTGAGAATAAAGAAGATCAGCAGCTGGAACACCATGTCGATCATCGGTGTCATGTCGCCTTTGATTTCCGTAGTTTTTTTCTTTCTGCTAGCCATAATTATCCTTCCTGAATTATTTCACCTTCGCGATCGCACGAAGAGCAAAGTTTTCCAAATCGGCTTCCTGACAGGTGTGGATCGTGAGGTTCACGAACCGGATTGGAGCGTCTTTGTCTGCACGGATGATGACCGTCATGTCTTTGGCAGTCTTCTTCTTCACCGTCTTGACGAATTTGACCTCTTTATCCAAAGCGAGCTTCAGACGCTTCTGGTCCCCGTCGCCGACTTTGTCGAATTTGAATTCTTCGGCCCCGATCAGGACACTGTATTTCTTGTCGCTGCCTTCCTGTCTTGCGATCTGGAGCGTTACGGCATCCGGGACCGGCATTTCCGGCGGTTTCACGATCTCATTGTCGGGCAGTTTGACTCGCGCGTTCTGATCGGCGTCCGCAAAGTTGATCAAAATCATGAAGAAGATCAGCAGCTGGAACACCATGTCGATCATCGGAGTCATGTCGCCTTCGGCATTGTTGGCACTATTTCGCTTTTTGGCCATGTTTACCTCCTGCGGGTCTGAAACCGTCTGAAATCATTTCTTCGAGGCAGCGGCGAGGAGTTTTCCGATCAGGTCTTCGCTGATGGAGCTGACTTCAAAAACGATGCGGTCCATACGGTTTTTCAGGAACAGGAAGATGCACAGTGCCGGAATGGAGGCCAACAGACCGACCATCGTCGTGAGCATAGCGGTGGAAATACCGCCGGCGAGTTCGTTCGGTTTCGGAGCGGCGGTCGCCGTCGCGATGACCTGGAAGGACATGATCATCCCGTGGACCGTACCGAGCAGACCGACCATGGTTGCGGTGCTGGCGACCAGACCGATGTAGCTCAGGCCCTGTTCGTAACCCATGGAGATGTCGTCGGACGTTTCCTGCATGGCAGCGACGGATTTGTCGTAGCCGGACGCAACTTTCGCCATACCGGAGGCCAGAACGCGGCCGAGGTACGTGTCATCTTCCTTCACCAGTTCATAGGCTTCGGAGAACTGACGGTTCGTGACGAGTTCTTCGAACTGGGTCTGAAGCTCTTCCGGAATGTTGGACGTGCGGCGCAGAGCCAGAAAATATTTGAACGCGAGCGCGACCAGAGCGAAAGAGATGAAAAGGAAGGCAATGGCGTAAAGAGGACCAAGACCATTCCAAAGCCAGACCAGAAGGCTCTGCGACTTCTCTTCTGCAGCAGCTTCATCCTGCGCCAGAACGGCCTGAGCACTCCCCATAAGTACGATCGCCGCCATGAAAATACGCGCCTGAGCCGAGGTCAGACAGTTGAGCAAACTTCGCGTCATTATTTCCTCCAAAAAAATGAAAATAAAGTTTTGATGGTTTCGTCATTTGAGAGACAGGAAAACGGCAGACCGAATGGCTGGCCCGAATGATTCCTGTCCCGCAAAGAAATCTTTTTTCTGTAAATGAAATGCTGTGTGCAGAACCGGTCCCTGACACAAAGCACTTCCTAATAGTTTACCCCAAATACCAAAAATAGCAATT
>CAZRGJ010000500.1:0-2689 GCA_964599445.1 uncultured Planctomycetaceae bacterium
CATCGGCTGCTTAACAAAATTTGTTTGTTTTTTGAGTGAACACGCCCTAGCTGTCAGCTAAAATCAGACACGCTTGCTGAGGACGTCTTTTTCGTAGCGTTTGACTTTCGCCATCCACGCATCGCGGACCGGGACGCGGTTCGTTTCGCAGAAATGGTCCCAGATGTCGCCGACCGGACAGGTCTTGAGTTCTTCGCGCAGAGCCATCATTTCCCAGAATTTGCCTTCCTGTTGGAGTTTCGCCAGCTTTTTGTGCGGGGTGAGAAGTGCCTCAAGGAGCGCACGCTGCATATTGCGCATCCCGATGACCCACGCGGCGATCCGGTTGACGCTCGCATCGAAAAAGTCGAGTCCGATCAGCACGCGGTCCAGCGCATCGCAGCGGACGATCTCGGACGCAATGTCGCGCAGGTCGTCGTTCAGCAGGACGACGTGGTCGCTGTCCCAGCGCATGGGCCGCGTGACGTGAAGTGCCAGTTTATCGGCAAAAAGAAGGAGCGAGGGGAGCTTGTCCGCGACGTTTTCCGTCGGATGGTAGTGCCCATTGTCGAGGAGACACAAAACGCCGTTTTTCGCGGCATAATTCATGTAGAATTCATGCGAACCTACCGTGTACGCTTCCAGCCCGATGCCGAAGACCTTGGATTCCACACTGTCGATGATGAAATTCGGATCGAGTTTCTCGCTGAAGAGTGCGTCGAGCGACTCCTTCAGACGCGCACGCGGAGCAAGACGGTCCGCCGGGATCTCTTTCAGACCATCGGGGATCCACACATTGTTCAGGCTCAGCTGGCCGAGTTCCCGACCGAAATACTCGGTGATCCGGCGGCAGCACTGACCGTGTTCGACCCAGAATTTCCGGATCTCTGCCTTCGGGTGCGAGAGCGTCAGTCCGTCCGCAGCTTTGGGATGGGAGAAAAACGTCGGATTGAAATCCAGACCCAGTTTCCGCTTCTTCGCGAAATCGACCCACGCCTGGAAATGACGCGGTTCCAGTTCGTTCCGGTCCGGTTTCTCGTTGGTGACGGCATAGCAGGCGTGAAGATTGATCTTGTGCTTTCCGGGGATCATCGCAAACGCTTTGTCGATGGCGGCCATCAGCTCTTCTGCATTGCGTGCTTTTCCGGGATAGTTTCCGGTCGCTGCGATCCCGCCGCTCAGATCGCCGGAATTTTCGAAACCGCTGACGTCGTCTCCCTGCCAGCAGTGCATGGAGATCCTGACCTTCTGAAGTTTCTCCAACGCCTCCCGAACGTCGACTCCCAAACGCGCGTAAATTTCGCAGGCTGATTCAAAACGGGACATGAAATGCTCTCCTTTCGCCGAACAATAAATTAAATTACATTTATATTAATTGAATGGATCATCCCCTATTATATTTTGTTTCGGATAATTTTTCAAGCCGTCAATAAAAAATTTTTAAGAAAAATACAAAATTTCATAATCAGACCAATAAGTAGGGAAGAATCTCTGAATATGCCAGGAAAAGGAAAAAACTGTTCTGATTAGAAATTTTGCCGTTTTAAAATTTTTTTCACTTTTTTTAAAATTTTTGCACAGGGGGTACTTGATATATATAATAGGACAGTTGTAGATGGATAAAATCGCAAATTTGGAGATTAGAGATGAAATATTCATCCAGCTGTACCATTAAACTTTTGTGCCTGTTGGCACTGCTTTTCGTGTGCCCCTGCGCCGACGCGAAAACTCTGCATGTAGTTCATCTTTGCGGTTACAATAAAACCATGAAAAATGACATGGGGCTTGTCCGTCAGATGCTTCACCAATCACCAGCTGAATTAGGCGGATATGATTTTGCACACTATCCGATCTATTTTGATGATTATGAAAACGCCCCAGAGTCACTTTATCGCAAACTTGGCAATATCGTCTCCAATGCAGCGCCAGAAGAAGTTGTGTGGTGCTGGGTGAGCGCTCATGGAAATTATGTCCGCACAAATACCGAAACAGTAAATCGAACTGATTTTTACTTTATAAGCAGGTATGATTGTCACCGGTATGATGCGTATCGCCTTCAGTCGCTGTTGGATGACAATAACTGTAGAGCTCATTTGAAGATCTTTTCCCATGACACCTGCTATGTAAAGTTGGAAGGTGAACAACTGGAATCTCCAGAGTACGTATCTCTTAGCGAAGAAGATCCCTCGCTTTCAGATAAGGCGTTTTTTCGCGGAATGTCTGGAAAAACGAGTGTTTTGATCGGAACTGCCAAACAACAAATGTACTATTCGCCCAGTCGACTGGCAGCAAACCTTCGTTACCTCCTGGCTTCGAACGGATACTATCAAGTGTCGGCTGTCCGTAGAGGAGAAGCTGCTGGTGGAGCCCAATATGGTATGTTCACATTCGATCTGCTGAAATATTTGAACGAGAAAAACTGTATACAGTCCGTACCTGCAAAGGAAAGAATGTATGCTTTCTGGGACGGTTTCAGTGAATACTACAACGATTTAGACCAAGGCGGCCGCCACTTACAGTACAGCGACATGGGCCCGATAGAGATCCCCACCTACATTCGCTATACCAATATTTACAACGGACGCTCGGAGATCCGCAAATACGTAAAAAAAGGCGTGGTCGTTGCCTGGGTCTTTGACGCGGCCCCTAACTGTCCGGCTTCGCTTATGAAACTTAAGAAAGGCGATGTGATCGAAGCATTCCGTCTGGG
>CAZRGJ010000501.1:0-2686 GCA_964599445.1 uncultured Planctomycetaceae bacterium
CGATCCTTTTCCAGAACGTCCCGAAATCCGAAAAAATCTCCAAAAATGGGAAAAAAGCGGAGAGACGCACTTGACGAAAAACGGAAATCTGGTATAATCGGGAAGTCCATTGGATTACGGCTTCCATTGGACAGTATTTTCGCAGCCGATTAACCGAACGTCGGACACTATGGGCAGACGCGATCCATTCAGGATACCGCGCTGTCTGTCTGATGTGACTCTAAATTAGAGGGAGATTGAAAATGTCGTCACTTCTGGTCAAAGACCTGATCGATGCTGGTGTTCACTATGGTCACCGTGCAAGCCGTTGGAATCCGAAGATGCGTCCGTACATTTACGGCAAGCACAATCAGATCCACATCATCAACGTTCGCGAGACCCTCCGCGGTCTGTTCCGTGCGCGCAAGTACCTCCAGCAGGTCGTTGCCGCCAACAGCCTGGTCCTTTTCGTCGGAACCAAACGTCAGGCTTCTGAAATCATCGAACGTCAGGCGACCGCCTGTGGTATGCCGTTCGTCAGCGAACGCTGGCTCGGCGGTACCCTCACCAACTTCCGTACGGTCACGAAACGTCTGGACCGTCTGACCGAACTCGAAACCCTGCGCGCCAGCGAAGAGTTCACCCAGTACTCCAAGAAAATGCAGTCCAGCCTCAACCGCGAATACCGCAAGATGTACCGCAACCTCAACGGTCTGCGCACCCTCAACCGTATTCCGGAAGTGCTGGTCATCGTTGACCCGAAAAAAGAAAAGAACGCCGTCGCTGAAGCTCGCAAAATGAACGTCACGACGATTGCCCTGATCGACACGAACTGCGACCCGGACCTCATCGACCTTCCGATCCCGGGCAACGACGACAGCATTCGTTCCATCGATCTGATCATCGGTTACCTGTCCGAATCCATCCAGGCTGCCAACAATGCCGCCTCAGACAAAACCGAAGAGTAATTCTTAAATCGGAATATCATCCGCGGGGCTGATGTTTCGCGGATGATTTTTTTGAATGATCTCGCATAGTCTGTCCCGTTTTTTCTTTTCATGAAAAAGCGGGCAGGTGCTTAAAATCACAAAAAACGCAGAATTTCACATAAAAGGAGAAAATTATGGCAATCACAGCGGCACAGGTTATGGCACTCCGCAACAAGACGGGCCTCGGCATGATGGACTGCAAAAAAGCACTGACCGAAGCGGACGGCAATGAAGATCTCGCGATCGAGATCCTTCGCAAGAAGGGGCTTGCCAAGATGGCTGAAAAACTTCAGGAACGCACGACGGAAGAAGGGATCATCGCGATGGTCCGCAAAGACGGTTCCCTTGGTATCGTGGAACTTCTGTGCGAAAGCGCCCCGGTCACGACGAACGAAGGCTTCATTCAGCTGGCTAACGACATTGCCGAAGTCGTCGCTGCGAATCCGGAATTCGCGACGGTCGAAGACCTGATGGCTCAGGCTTCCCCGAGCACCGGCACGACGCTTCAGGCTCAGCTTGACGAACTGTTCAACCGTATTCGTGAGGTCTTCCGCGTGAAGCGCTACATGAAAGTTGACGGACTCTGCTCCAGCTACCTGCACCACGACCACAAATCTGCCGTGCTTCTCCTTCTGGAAGAAGGCGATGAAGAACTTGGCCGCGACATCTGCATGCACATCGCTGCGATGAAACCGCAGGGACTCCGTGCGGAAGACCTCGACCAGAGCGTCATCGAAAACGAACGCCGCATCCAGCTTGAGCTGATGAATGCCGATCCGAAAAATGCGAACAAACCGGACGAGATCAAAGAAAAGATCATCAACGGTTCCATGGGCAAGTTCCTCGCCGGCAAATGCCTGCTGAGCCAGCCGTTCGTGAAGGATCCGTCCGTCACGGTCGAACAGTTCGCCAGCAAGAACGGTCTGAAAATCACCAAGTTCGTCCACTGGATGCTTGGCAAATAGTTTCAAAACCTTGATCAAAGGGTAAAAAAATGGCAAACGAAACCACTCCCGCATTCAAACGTCTTATTTTGAAGATTTCCGGCGAAGCTATCGCGCCTCCGGGCGGGCGTGGCATTTCGATGGAATCCGTCGTCTCGATCGCGAAACAGGTCCAGGCAGCTTCGCTGTGCGGGACCCAGATCGCATTGGTTCTGGGCGGCGGAAACATTTTGCGCGGTGCGCAGTTCATGACGCAGGGAGCGCATATTCACGAAGCGACGGCTCACTATATGGGTATGCTCGCGACCGTGATGAATGCGCTTGCCATGCAGGACGCGCTTGAATCCGTAGGTTGTGCGACTCGCGTCATGACGGCGATCCGGATGGACGGTGTTGCGGAACCCTACATTCGCCGCCGGGCTTTGCATCATCTCGAAAAAGGCCGCGTCATCATCCTCGCCGCGGGGATCGGCAGTCCGTTCGTCACGACGGACACCGGAGCGGCTCAGCGTGCTTTGGAACTGGAAGCGGACATTCTGCTGAAAGCGACCAAGGTGGACGGAGTGTACTCCAGCGATCCGGTCACGGATCCCGAGGCACTTTTCTATCCGCATCTGACGTACGATGAAGTGCTGGCCAAGCATCTCAAGATCATGGACCAGGGAGCCGTGACGAAATGCATGGGCTACGATCTGCCGATTCGAGTTTTCAATTACCGCGTAGAGGGCAACATTGAAAAAGCGGTCCGCGGTGAAAATATTGGGACGCTGATCT
>CAZRGJ010000502.1:0-2683 GCA_964599445.1 uncultured Planctomycetaceae bacterium
TTCTTTTTCAACGCCACTTGACAGAATGGAAACCATCCACTAAAATGAAACGTAAATGAATTTACGGACAATTTGGTTTGGGGACAATTAAAACCACACAAGAATCAGAAAAAATTGGGGGGGGAAACGATGCGCAGATCCGGATTTACGCTGGTGGAACTTCTGGTCGTCATCGCGATCATCGGAATGCTTGTGGGCCTTCTGCTTCCTGCCGTCCAGCAGGCGCGTGAAGCTGCACGTCAAATGCAGTGCAGCAACAATCTGAAACAGATCGGGCTTGCTTCATTGAACCATGAATCCTCGAGCCGGACATTTCCTTCCGGCGGATGGACGTGCTATTGGACGGGTGACGCGGATTGCGGTTTCGGAATCACTCAGCCCGGCGGCTGGTCGTACAGTCTGCTTCCCTTCCTTGAACAGCAGGCTCTCTGGTCTTTGGGGACAGACGGCTCGCAAACCATCAACAGCACCCAGGAAGAAGGTGCGTCGACCCGGGCGCAGACCCCCATTCCGGCATTCATCTGTCCGTCTCGGCGCACAACGAAACTCTATCCGTACGGCGGCGTCAAGCTGAAAAACATGGCGAACACGACCGAAGTCGGGAAAAACGACTACGCCGGCAATTCAGGGGCTGGCTGTCTCTATCCTGACGGCATGAGCGGAAACGCACCCGCTTCTGTGGAAGCCGGTCTGAAGATCCAGCCGAAATCTGGAAATACCGGAGTCATTTTCAGCAAAAGTGCCGTCAGGATGGGAGAGATCCGCGACGGCACCAGCAACACGATCCTCGTGGGTGAAAAATTCGTTCAGGCAGACGCCTACGAAACCGGCAATACGGCAGGAGACGACCTGACTCAATTTCAGGCCGCCGACGATGATTCGATCCGGATCACGGACCAGCTACCTTTCCAAGACCGCATTGGCGTGCGAAACGGAAACGTTTTTGGAAGTGTCCACGCAGGCACTTTTGGCATCGTTTTGTGCGATGGGTCGGTTCAGCGTCTTTCCTACAGCGTAGACGAAGAGACCTTCAAATACCTTGGCCGAAAAAGCGACGGTCAGGCCGTCACGCTTAACTAAGGCCTGAAATTTCAAAAAAGCAAAACCCGCCGGTCCAGTCCCAGACGTCGCGGATCCTGCAGGACAGCCGGCAAATGAATGGACGCATTCATGTTTGGAATTGAGAATTTTCCCCTTTTTTTATTTTCCTCATTCATTCTGTGCCTGATCCCAGGCGTCGACATGGTCTTCATCCTTGGGAAGACCTTCACTTCGCAGACTCGGCTGGTCCCGATCGCCGCATCTTTCGGGATCTCGCTGGGATTGGTCGTTCACTCATGCCTTGTCGCCTTTGGACTTGGACTTTTTCTCAGTCATTCACCTCTCGTGTTTGACCTGATCCGCTCGGCCGGAGGACTCTACCTGCTCTGGCTCGGAATCGGCGGTTGGAGAGCGGGGCATTCGATCGTTGAGATCGACACGGAAACCACCACAGAAACCGCACCATCTCCCGCAAGAACGTTCCCTCTGCGACAGCTTGGACCGCACTTTCTTCAGGGGACGGCCGTGAATCTTCTGAATCCGAAAGTCATCCTTTTTTACCTCGCCTACCTGCCGCAATTTATTCAGAAAGACTACGCAGAACCATCTCTCTCCCTGCTGGTACTGGGCCTGACATTCTGCGGGATCGGGCTGGCATGGTGTTTCTGCCTCATCTTTGCGGGCAGTTTCATTCGGGCCCGCTTTCTTCAGAGTGAACGCAGGATCTGGTGGGTAAACCGGATCGCCGGAACGATTTTCGTGCTTTTGGCACTCCAGATTTTTTTGGAAACTGCGGGGATCCTTTAAGGGAACGCAGTTTCACTCTGAAATATGCCGAGGGACGGCGAGACATTGGAGCACTCCGCGAGGCACTGGTTCACCTCCCTCAAAAAATAATCGGACGCAGGCAGAAAGGCAACAGAACCATTGGGAGCTTCGATTTTGAAATGGAATGCTCCGGAAAGGCAAAGGCAAAACAAATGGAAGGCATTCTCTGGGATGGCCGTGCAGTCGAAGTATGCGGGACGGAATTCAGAGAACTCACGGATCTCCCGCGAAGCCGCTCTCTGCGCAGGATCGCGCCTGGACTGACGGACATTCAGGTCAACGGATTCGGCGGAGTGGATTTCAATGATCCGAAACTCACATTCTCCGGATACATTCAGGCCCTCCGGGCACTCCGGGAGCATCGGGTCACGTGCGCACTGCCTACGCTCATCACGAACGCTCCGGAAGTGATTTTGGATCAGCTGATCCGCCTGGAGACATTCCGTGATGAAGCGGAAAAAACCGTCGATGCCGACACGATCGCCCGTGCACCATTCTACCATCTGGAAGGTCCGTTCATTTCTCCGGAGGAAGGCTACCGGGGGGCGCACCCGCTCGCACACGTCATGGCGACAGATGATCCGAATGCAGAGAAATGGATCTCGCTCTGGCAGGAAGCCGCACACGGCCGGATCCGGCTCATGACGTTCAGCCCGCACGGCAAAAATACGGTAGAGTTCACTGCGATACTCAAAACGCACGGGATCCTTCCAGCCATCGGGCACACGCACGCAGGTTCTGCACAGATCCGCGAAGCCGTTCAGGCCGGTACGCTCCTCGCGACACACTTGGGAAACGCGTGCGCCCAACTTCT
>CAZRGJ010000503.1:0-2675 GCA_964599445.1 uncultured Planctomycetaceae bacterium
AAGTCAAGGTCAGCAGAATACAGACCAGTACGCAAAATTTTCTCATCATTTTTCTTTTCCGGCTTGACAGTTAGGTAAAATTTGGTAAAATAGATGGGAAATTTTACCTGACCTGCAAATTTTACTTTGCATTCGTCCCCAATTTCATGAAAGTCAGACCATGAAACCAACGTTTCCTTCCCACAAACTGATTCTGGGCCTTTTGCTGACGAGCCTTTTTCTGCTCCTCGCGACGGTCGTATTCGCAGGCGTTCATTCGCTTTTCCAGCTTCTTGGCGACACGGGAGCAGCTTTGGTATTTGGCTGGATCGCGGCGGGGACCGGTCTGGTTTTCTTCACGAGCTTCCTTTTGCTCGTTTTCGTACACGTCGGCTTTTCGATCTTTCCGGAGATCTTTTCCGCCAACGCTGCGGAACCTTCGGAATGTGAACAGGATAGACATACGCCCCCTAAAAGCTGAGAGCTGATCCGAACAGATCCCGAAATTTCTGACGTTTCCATCCCACCGTCCTTAACCCGCAGAGGTTCCATCATGAAACGAACGTTCCGATCCCTCTCCATCGTCTTCATCCTCCTGCTCTGCCTTCCGTTTTCGCCGGTCCTCCGTGCGGAAGATACGGGGCAGACTGCCTCACGCCCCAACACTGCGGCGGATGCATCTTCCGTTCAGAATCTGGATGCCGACGGCAAACTTCCGCGTGCGTCAGCAGAATCGCTGGGAATTTCTTCGCGCACGCTCATCCGGCTCATTCAGCGTTTGAATGATGAAGTGACGGCACCAAACAGTCTGATGGTCCTGCGTCACGGCAAGGTAGCCGCAGAGTGCTGGTGGCCTCCGCATTCTCCGGAAACGACGCACGCTCTCTACTCTTTGAGCAAAAGTTTCACCTCGACAGCAGCCGGTTTCGCGATCGCGGAAGGGAAACTTTCGCTGGATGCCAAACTGACGGACCTTTTTGCTGACTCGCTTCCTGCGGACTTCGCGTCTCCGGAGCCTCCGGAAAAATACGATTTCCTGAAAAAGGCGACGCTCAAAGACCTCCTCACGATGTCGGCCGGCCACCATACGGAACCGGGGCTGAAGGGGCTTTTCCCAATCGATTTTTCCAAACCGGAAGGCGAAACATGGGAGCAGACCTTCCTGAAGCATCCGTTTACGCACGAACCCGGCACGTTCTTCCGGTACAATACGGCAGGGACGTTCATGGTCTCCTCCGCCGTTCAGCGTGTGACGGGTGAAACGGTCCGCGACTACCTGATCCCGCGTCTTTTTGAGCCGCTCAAAATCGAAACGCCCTACTGGGAACCGAGTCCGCACGGCATCTCCAAAGGCGGAACAGGACTTTTCCTGCACACGGAAGACATCGCGAAATTCGGTCAATTCTGTCTCCAGCGCGGCATGTGGAACGGAAAGCAGCTTCTTCCTTCGGAGTGGTTTGACCAAGCGACGGCAAAGCACGTTTCCAATGGAGCAGATCCGAACAGCGACTGGGCGCAGGGATACGGTTTCCAGTTCTGGAGGTGCCGATTCAACATTTACCGCGGCGATGGAATGTTCAGCCAGTTCATGGTCGCGATTCCGGAAAAGGACGCCGTCATTGCGGTGACCTCCGACTCGAACGGCTACCAGCAGGTCCTGAACATTCTGTTTGAGGAACTTCTCCCGGCTTTCCAGGACGCTCCGCTTCCGGAAGATCCACAGGCAGCCGCGAACCTGCGCGCACTCGCAGACTCCCTCCAGACGAAAGACGGTCAGTCCGGCAGTCTGGTCCTCGAAAGCCTTCCGATCGAAAGCAAGATCCTCGGCCGCAAAGAGATCTTCCATGTCTACCTCCCCAACGGGTACCTTACCAGCGGGTTTGAGTATCCGGTCCTCTATCTCCTTCACGGTGCCGGAGACCGAAGAGACGGCGTGGTCGCCGTCGGCGACAGCTGGCTGAAACGGGGAGAACTCAAAAAACTCGCAGACGACTGGTTCTGCGACCGTCCAGAGAAAGCGATCATCGTGATCCCGCACTGCGAAAACAGCCGATGGCGGAACGATTTTGAAGGAAAATACCGTTTCGAGGACTTTTTCGTTCAGGAGCTGATCCCGTACGTAGAATCCCGTTTCCGATGCCGAAAAGATCGGGAATTCCGCGGGATCGCCGGCACGTCGCGAGGCGGATATGGTGCGCTCTTTTATGCACTGCGCCATCCGGACCTTTTCGGAAGTAGTTTCGCCATGAGTCCCGCGGTCCGCTCGCATGAACTCGTCAAATCGATGCCGTATGCCGACTTTCTCCGAATTTTCCACACGGTCGTTCCCTCCGGGCATCAGAATGGAGATGAAAGACTCACTCCGTTCTACCTCGAACACGACATTCTGACCCTCGTGGAAAAACTCCCCGAGGAACAGAAAGCCGCCGTCCGGATCTTCATCGACTGCGGCGAGTCGGACTACCTGAAAGAAGGGAATGCACGTCTGACCGAAACGATGCGGAAACACGGAGTTCAGCATGAAATGCTTTTCCGGCCGGGAGCGCATAACTGGGTGTTCTGGAAAGTCAGCCTGCCGATGACGCTGGAGCACTTCCTCCTCAAAACGACGCCAAAGCCGCAGGAATAAAAATTTTCGCAAAAGCACAAAAGCACAAAAACATCAAAAAGTTTTTGAAGAGGGAGTCTGAGGGAGG
>CAZRGJ010000504.1:0-2670 GCA_964599445.1 uncultured Planctomycetaceae bacterium
GGATGCTGAGCGTTTTCAGATGCCCCGTATTTTCAGACGCCGAGTTTTTCAGTGTCCGGACATTTTCCCGCAGGCACGGTCCGAATACGGAATGGCCTATCCGCAAAAACCAAGACCTGGGAATGGATTCCCATACCCGACCTACTTTACTTCAGGGAGATTTCAAATGGACTTGAGGCTTCACTTTCTTCATCGGATCACGTGTGCATTCTGCCTTTTTCTTACGGCCCTGACCGTTTTCGGGACCGTACATTCGGCAGACGCACAGCTTTTTCGTCCGATCGCCGGCCGGGAAAACGAGATCCTCGTGAATTCCCACCGATGCCTTCAGGAGATCATGGCGATCCCCGCCAATGAGATCCCGGCCTTTCTTTTCGAAAAAGCAGAAGGTGTCGCGATTTTTCCCGGACTCGTGCGCGGCGGATTCGTCGTGGGAGCACAGCACGGCAAGGGAGTCCTGGTCATCAAAAATGCCGAAGGTCAATGGGAAGCACCCCGTTTTCTGAAAATGACGGGCGGAAGCGTCGGATTCCAGGCCGGTGTACAGTCTGCGGACGTCATCCTGATCTTCTGCACGCGCCGAAGTGTCGAATCGGTCATCAAAGGCCAGTTCACCATCGGTGCGGATGCCTCGGCCGCCGCAGGTCCAGTTGGACGCAAAGCCTCGGCCAGCACCAACGCACGGCTCAGTTCCGAGATATACTCCTACTCTCGTTCCCGCGGTCTTTTCCTCGGCATTGCCCTCGACGGATGCGTGCTAGACATTGAGGAAGACATTTCGGAAAAATACTACGCCAACGGCATGACTCCGGAAGCGCAGCAGCTTGTTCAGCTCACGATGGGGTACGTTCAGAATGCCCGGCACAAGCAGACCGTCGAAGTACCGGTTTCCCAGCAGTCTTCCCTGGAAACGGTCCCGACTGTCCCTGCTCCGGCCCCGAATGTTCCGGCAGAGGAACTGCCGTCGGTTTCCTCATCGGCAAACCAGCCCGCTCTGACTTCCAGAACATCCTCCGTAAATCCCCGCGAGGCTGCGCGTCAAAACCTGATCGCATCCCACGCCTCCCTGATGCAGCTCCTCGATCCCGCATGGCAAAAATGGCTGGCACTTCCGCAGGAATTCCTGACGCAGGCTCCAGGGAGCCATACCGTCCCTCCGGAACTCCTCACGCTCCGCGACCGGTTCTCCCGAGTCGCGCAGGATCCTCAATATTCCGAACTGATCGCTCGCCCGGAATTTCAGAAAACGCAGGACAGCCTTGAGATCTTCCTGGCACAGTAGCCGTCTGATACCCCTCACAAAAACTCGCGATCCCGGACACAGTCTGCCTCCGATCGGTCCGGGATCTCATTTCATTCGAAACCGGGGTACTCCCGCACTCCCGCACTCAAAAAGCAGGTTCCGGATGAACACAAAATAGCGGGCAAGAAAAAGAAAAAGTCCGACGATCTTTCGACCAATTCGGACTTTACCCCCCCTGGGGTATGCTGGGGATGACAAACACACAGTCCCTCACCTGTATGTTGCTGGAATCGGTCCAAAAGTTCCATGTCTTGAGTACTTTTCGATATTTTTTTATTTTTTCCAAAAATTTCACGAAAATCGTCTAAAATATTTTGCGTCTCCCTGTTCAAAACTCCGGAATATGATATAATCAGGGCATCGTTTTCATTCCTATCCCCAATTTTACCTTAAATCGAACCATTCAGAGGCACAGAATGTACGATCTGAAACCTACGAAAGACTTCTTCATCGGACTGGATTCCGATGGGTGCATTTTTGACACGATGGAACTGAAGCAGAAAGAATGCTTCACTCCCAATACGATCAAGTACTTTGGTCTCCAGGGAGTCAGCAAATACGCGCGTGAAGCGTGCGATTTCGTGAACCTCTACAGCCAGAGCCGCGGGATCAACCGTTTCCCGGCTCTCGTTGAAGAACTGGAATGGACCGCTTCCCGCCCGGAAGTCGTGGCTCGCGGGATCAAGATCGCGGTTCCGCAGGCACTGAAAGACTGGATCGCGCGTGAATCCAAACTCGGAAATCCGGCCCTCATTGAAGAAGTGAAGCGCAATCCTTCTCCCGAAATGGAAAACGTCCTCGCCTGGTCGCTGGCCGTGAATGAAACGGTCACGAACATGGTCTACGGTGTGCCGCCGTTCCCGTTTGTGCGTGAATGCCTTCAGAAAATGCAGGCCAACGCAGACACGCTCGTCGTGAGCCAGACGCCAAACGAAGCCCTCGTGCGTGAATGGCGCGAACACGACATCGACCAGTACGTCACGGAGATCTGCGGCCAGGAATTCGGCACGAAGGCAGAAGTGCTTTCGAATGCCTCCAAATACGCGGAAAATCACGTCCTGATGGTCGGCGACGCCCCCGGCGACTACAAAGCGGCAAAAGCGAACGGCACGCTCTTCTATCCGATCAATCCCGGTGCGGAAGAAGCGAGCTGGAAGCGTCTCTACGAAGAAGCCCTCGACAAATTCTTCAACGGCACGTTCGCCGGTGAGTACCAGCAAATGCTGCTCGATGAATTCAACACGTACCTGCCGATCGATCCCCCGTGGAAGAAGTAGCGGACTACTTCCTCACGCGAACACGCAGGGCTCAAATCCCCCTTGGAATGGGGGTGGACCTGGTCTTTGACCTGTTTGTGGGTCAGCGCT
>CAZRGJ010000505.1:0-2667 GCA_964599445.1 uncultured Planctomycetaceae bacterium
TTCTTTCATCGGCAGCTTAACAAAATTTGTTTGTTTTTTGAGTGAACACGCCCTAAATTTAGGGAATTCGCAAGTGCCCGCTCAAAAAATTTTTTGAAAAGTTCGCAAAGTCCCTGAAAAAAAGGAGTAATGTATTCTGCGGCCGTCAAAAAAGGCGGCGGATCGCACAATTTGGCACGGAAAATCGGTCTGGAAAACTCAATTGGCTTCCAAGGCGTCTTTCGTCGACTTGAGCGTCAGTTTTTCACCGAGAAAATCGCGCATTTCTGGCAGATCGTAGACTCGCAGAGCACCGTGGACCGTACTGGTCAACGGAGTACAGGAATGCTCGCCGTTTTCCACCGTGTTCGTCCAAGAGATCAGGCACTTTTCGAGCGTCACGTGCCGGAAAGCGTCCTTTTCCAGAACCGCCGCATGCAGGACCGGAACGCAGCCTTCCGAGAGACCGTAGAGTTCCACGCTTGCACAGAACGACTGCGTTTTCAGCCAGCGCGTCACGGCGAGAATGTCGTCCGTGCGGAAACCGACATGCGTTTTTCCCAGATTGTACGCGGCATAAAAATCCGCACCGTCGGTACCGAGATGGCTCGGACGATAGTATGAGGCTCGGAAAGTTTGCTGCGTCTCACCCCAGCCGCGAAGGTCGATCGAAAGCACGATCTTGCCCGACTTCACGAGCGGCAGAATGCTTTCCTCGTATCCGGCCGTCTTCCCTTTGTCGGCGGCGAAAAGAACAACGTCAGCTTTCTCCGGCGTGTTTTCCGCTTTGAAAAGCAGCGTCGGCAGGTAAATTCGCGATTCCGGCTCCAGGATCATCTTTTTTGCGGTGATCCCGTCGGCAAGTTTTTCCTCACCGAGTTCCCGCACCTTCATCTCGCCAAACGCAGACGTATCGCGGACTCTGGCCAGCTCACGGATCTTCGCGACGGTTTCTGCATCGATCGGCTTTCGGCCGGCCGTCAGGCGTTTTGCCTCATCGCGATTCAGATCGTACGTGGTGCGTGCGCCGGGCAGCAGGACCGTCTGGCCTTCCGGAGTCACGAGGATCTCTTCGTAAGGCAGAGCCTGAAGCGATTCCGGCTCAAAGATCGGCGTTTCGCGCTTTTCGAGGAACCGAAGCATGAATCGGACCGTCGCTTCCCGCAGCGTTTTATCGTACGTATGGTGATTGTCCGTCTCCGCAAGATCGATATTTTCGCCGTAGCCGAGACGCTGGAACATCCGTTTCGCATCGCGGAAACTCTGCCAGCCCATCTCGATCGGAAAGAAATCTCCCGTGGCTGTCCCAAGGAACGTCGGACGCGGAGCGCGCATGATGCAGTAATCCGCATGATCCATCCCAAAAGCGGCCTGACCGAAAATATTCTGTTCAGCATCCTGCGTGTCGTTGACCTTCATCAGTCCGTA
The DNA here is from genome assembly GCA_964599445.1 of uncultured Planctomycetaceae bacterium. Lineage (GTDB taxonomy): Bacteria > Planctomycetota > Planctomycetia > Pirellulales > Thermoguttaceae > RGIG3701. Next base: position 1,408 of record CAZRGJ010000505.1, read on the forward strand.
AAGGGAGCAGGTATAGCAGAGCGAACAGGCCGCCGTCACACGGTCATCCAGTGCCATGACGTAGGACGTCTGCGTCCCGCCGCCGGATAGTCCCGCCATTCCGAGACTGTCGTGCCGAATGTCGTCGCGGGTCTGGAGATAATCCAGCGCGCGCATGATGTCCCAGATCTCAAACCGTGCCGTATTTTGTCCCATCAGGATCGAACCGAGGCCGATCTGTCCGTGTCCCTGTGTGGATGAAGTACGCCCTTTCTTCGTTTCGAAATCGAAATTCTGAAGCCGTTCCCCCTGATCGATCGGGTCCACGTGCAGCGCAGCAATACCGTTCAGTGCGTGCAGTGCTGCCGTTTTCTGGTAGATGTCGAGTCCCTTTCCTTTCCCGTTATGGCCACAGGCGACCACCACGCCGCTCCACGGTTTCGGGTACTTCGTTTCATCCGGAAGGTAAAGGATCGCAGAAACGTAGTGATTCGGGCGGGATTCAAAAACGAGTTTCTCCATCGTGATCCCGTTCCGCTGCATCGTGCTCATGATCTGCGGATTCAGCGGCGTGCGTTCCGGAAAACCGCCGATCGCGGAGAGAAATTCCCCCCGAAGACGTTTCTGGTACTCCGCGACCTGCTCCGGAGTCTTGACCGACTCATAGACCGTTCGCCAATTCTTTTCTGCCGCGACGATCTGCGGATGAAGCCAATGAAAGACCATATTGTTCCGCTTGACGGCACTTCCCTGATTTTCCGTCCCGGTCAAAACGCGAAGATTCTCGGGAAGGAGAGGCGTCTTCAGAGATTCAGGCACGTCGGCCAGAAGCAAGACACGCCATCCAAACAGTATACAAACGGACGCAAAGACAGAAAGGATCAAAGACCGGGTCATTTTTTTCATGAGGCTGGTTCCTGAAAAAGGTGGGAAAAATCGAAAATCTACTCGCCGTTCCATCTCATTCGGCGAACTGCTTTCAGTTTACCCGCATTCCCTGGATCTGTCAAGCGGGGGAATCGTAAAATTTCAGAAAAAAGGTTCATTCGGAAGGTGCGTATTCAGTTCACCGCAGAAAGAACAGACAAAACACAAAAGCACCCGAAAAGGGGAGGCCGCGAGCCGCTGTCGGTACGACCGACAGTGAATCGTGCTTCCACGTACACAAGAAAACCTTCCTCCCAGGAGGGGTGGCTCGCGCAGCGAGACGGGGTGGTTGGGCGGACATTTCGGAAACCCCAAGTCTTTAAAAAAACGCTGCGAAACCCTTCCACCGACTGC
>CAZRGJ010000506.1:0-2662 GCA_964599445.1 uncultured Planctomycetaceae bacterium
GGCCGCGTAGGGAGATTCAAAAACCATGCGTACTGCTATCTCCTCGTCCATGAAACCGGTATACTCTCGGAAATCGCGATCCGGCGTTTGAAGGCAATCGAAGAGTTCGTGCACCTCGGTGCTGGTTTTTCCATCGCCATGCGCGATCTGGAGATCCGCGGAACGGGCAATATTCTGGGTACGAAACAGAGCGGACAAATCGGAATGGTCGGCTACGAACTTTACTGCGATCTGCTCGATGCCGCAGTTCGCCGTCTCCGCAGGCTCCCTCCTCGCGAAACCGTCGACGTAGACGTCGACCTCCCAGTCACGGCCTACCTGCCGCACCATTACGTTCCCGATATGCGGACGAAGATGGAGCTTTACCGCAGACTTTCACGCCTCACCCGTCCGGTACACGCCGCGGATTTTGAAACAGAACTGCTCGACCGATTCGGGAAACTGCCCCTTCAGGCCCGACTTTTGCTGAAACTTTACCGCGTCCGGATCCTGGCGCATCAATGGCTCATTCATTCCATTCATCGTGAGGGAGATTTCATCATCTTCAAATTCCATTCTAGAAAAGCACTTGAACCGATCGCCTCCCGTCCGATCGGCAGTCAAAAACAGACGCTCCGTTTCATCGATGAGCGGACAGCCTGCCTGCCGCTGGATGAGGAAACTGCAAATTCCGCATCAGATTCCGAAAAATTGCTGAATTGTGTCGAAATGCTCTTGCGTGATTCGTGAAATTTTGTTAATCTCATGAAAGAAGAGTACCCGAAGATCCCAAATTCGGCGACAAACCTGCGTAAAATTCGTGAGGACCTCATGCGTTCGTTCAAGTTCACCTTTTTTTTGCTCATTTCGATTGCGTTCCTGCCCCTTTCGGTTCAGGAAACGTCTGCTCAATGGTGGAAGCCAAAGTCTTCCCAAAAATCCGCTCGTTCCGCACAAAATACAGAGCCGCTTGATGCCCCCGCGATCCCCGATACTTCTGGAACTGCAAGTCGGGCGGGAAGCAGGGTTTCGCAGCGGGACACGGACCGGTTTCTGAGCTATTCGGAGCAAAAAGAAAAAGAGCTTGAAGAAGAAAAAGCCAAAAAAGGTTTCTTTATTCCATTCCCATGGGCAAAAAAAGAGAAAGAAAAAAAGACCGAAGAACTCGAGAATCCTTTTGGTGAAGTGCAGCTGGCTCCGCCGCGCTACCAGAATCTCTCAGAACTGGGGATCGATACGTCAAAACCAGATCCCGGCTTCGAAAACGCAGCCAGACCATCCGCGCCTTCGCAGCCGTCCGCAGCCGCCCTCCCCGCACAGTCCGGCACTCCCGCAAATTCTACTGTCCAGCTTCCGCCTGTTCAGACTCCCGGACAGTTCAGCGTACAGACAGGCAGTCCTTCGCCGCATATTCCACAAGCCGGTGCTTCGGCGAACGCAATATCAGGCGCCTCTAATGTGTCAGGCATTCCGAACACCGCAGCCATCGGCTCAAGTATTGCCTCATCCGATCCCAATTCCCTCTCAACCAGTTCATCGTATGCGGAGACCGGCACACTGCCCGCGCAACTGGATGTCGCACCGGGAAACGCTGCCGTCGGTTCGGCCGTCACGCTTCCCGGTGAACTTCCCAAAGCCGCAGCTTCCGGGGATGCATCTCCCGCAGTGTCTGCACCTTCGGGAGAAAACGCCGCTCCATCCGCTCCGGAAACCGGTTTTCAGCAGGAAGCCGTTCAATTTCAGGCAGACACGGTACTGAAGCAGGTTCCGTCACTCATGGCAGACTCCTCCAAACTGGCCGGCGAAGGGATCCAGTACTATGAGCATGGTCAGGTTCTGGCGCAGGTCGGCACGCAGGTGATCCTCTCCGGCGACATCATGGTCAACGTAGACCGCCTTATGCAGGAAAAAAAAGATGAGATCCCGGAAGAGATCTGGGACCTTCAGCGGGAAATGCTCATCCGCATTTTCCTCCAGCAGTCTGTTGAAGCAAAACTGATCTACTGCGACGTACTTCGGAATGTCCCCATCGAAGGGATCAAACAGAACTTCACGGTCATCGACAAACTGTTCGAGGATCAGGAACTTCCCAACCGAATGAAAAAAGCCGGCGTTCAGCTGCGTGAAGACTACGAAAAACTCCTCATTTCCGAGGGCACGTGCATTCAGAAACAGAAGTACCTCTACCGCGAAATGGTCTTCTGCCAGCAGTGGATCATGAAGACGATCCCGCAGAATCCTTCGGTCTCCTACCTTGAGATCGCCGACTACTATCGCGATAACCCCAAAGAATTTGAGATCCAGCCGCAGGTGCGATGGGAGGAACTCGTCATTCGGAAATCCCGATTCCATTCCCGGGAAGAAGCGTACCAGGAAATGGTGCGGATCGGTTCCATCGCCGCAACGCAGAAAATGTCGTTTGCCGAGGCTGCGAAACAGTTCTCGCACGGCGTCACGGCATCCAAAGGCGGTGTGCAGGATTGGATCAAACCCGGACAGCTTGCGTCCCAGCCGCTGGAAGATGCCCTCTTTTCGCAGGAAGTAGGAGTCCTCAGTCCGCAAATCATTGAGGATAAAAACTGCTTCTACGTCGTCCGCGTACTCGAACGGAAACCGCTTATCCGTAAATCGCTTGGTGACGTTCAGAAAGAGATCGAGACCAAGATCAGGACAAACAAAATTA
>CAZRGJ010000507.1:0-2661 GCA_964599445.1 uncultured Planctomycetaceae bacterium
CAAGATTCACCTGACGCGGACGGCCCTGAACATCAACAGCCTGAATAATGTTGGAATTGCTCAAAGATTCGCGAACATAGTTTCCGTAATGAAGGACTTTGAGTTTCCACGGTTCATCCGAATCAGCTTTGAAATCAAAGTCGATTTTATACGATGTTTTGCAAAACCATTCTTTCTGACCGTCGATGACTTCAAGTTGAACGTATTCGCAGGTAATGGGCCGCAAAAGCGCGTGTTTCGGCGGTGCGCCCCAAAACGGCAGTGAATTAAGGTGGTTCGCGTGGGTAAAGTTCACATTTGGATTCCAGGGATAACGTTCGTAACGTGAAATTTCAAGCGTCGGCATCACATGCGGCCGGGTACAGTCAAGCCGTTCATGATTGACCGTTTCGATCATCTTTCCCTTAACGTCGCGGATCATGACGAGTTCAGCGGTATTTGCGCCGAATTTGATCGTCGGCGGAAACTCCGTCGGGTCGAGTTTCGCGTCAGAATCAAAATCACACGTAACGCGAACAAGGACAGTAAGTTTCCCGGTTTTGGGATGTTCGACAGTCTCATTCTCCTTGACCTGGACTTTCTTGCAGACGCAGCCGTCCGCAATGGAACCAAGCCGTGGAACCAGCGACATGATGGAATCGGAACTTTCGTCGAGATGATCCGCAAGGATGCAGTACTCTCGCGTAAAGGAACGTTCCTTCTTCCATGCCATTTTCCCCTTTTTAAGGGAAGACGTAAAATTTCTCGTTCCGGACGGAACACCGATCAAGGACGCCATATCAGATACCCTCCATTTGTGATTCAAGGTTTTCGGACGATTCCACCAAACGTTTTAAAAGGCTGTTGGACTCATCAAGTTTTAATTCCATGGGATTTTTACCCGCCTGCTGAAGTTCTCTGAACTTCTTCTGCGCGTCAACGGATCCGGCTAAAAGAACATCAGGCGGAGTCGTCTGAACGGCTTCCTGAACTTCCTCCATCGGTTCAATGGACGCATCTTCAAGACGCTGTTCCCAAACATTGACCGAATCGGCAAGTTTGGAGATCTTCTCTTTCTGCGCGTCATACTCTTCCTGGGAGGCTCCGTTTTCAGCAAGCTGCCGCAGGAATTTCTCTTCCTGTTTAAGGCTCCTGGACAACGAATCGACCTGACTGCGGGCATGATCGCGAGCCTGCGAAGGAGCGTCTTCCTTCATGCTGTTCCAGCTCTCTTCTTCCTCCTTAAGAGCTGCCGCCTCATTCCGATCTGCCTCCATCTGGTCGATTTCTTTCAAACGGTCTTCTTTGGTCTTTGCAGCTTCCGCAGCCGCAGTTTTCGCGTCTTCAGCCGCTTTCTTTTCAATATCCGCGACTTTTTTTGCGCATTCTTCCCGGCGTGCGTACCATTTTTCCGCCTCCTTTTTCGTCTTTTCGACTTCCGCATTCAGACGTTCAAGCTCTTCCTTCGACGTGGTTTCATCCGCATTTTTGAGAGCAGTTACGGCATTCCGAAACGCGGCATCAGCGGCATCGGAAGATGAAGAAGCCGTCTTAAGTGAAGCATTCGGATCTGCTTCAAGGTCACGTTTCCATTTGATATTCTCCTCATTCTCCGCGCGTTTCGCGAAGAAATCGGACTCGATCTTTTTGGCCTGCGCGTCATCTTCCGCTTTTGCGTCGGCGACACGCTTTTTCTCTTCCGCGTCAAGAGCCGCAAGCGCCGCTTTGCGCTCATTCAGCTTTTTCATTTCTTCCTCTGAAAGATCCGACCGTGCTGACGCTTCCGCGATCAGCATTTTCAGCAAAGCTCGCCGTTCTTCCATTTCCTGATGGATCGCGTCCAGTTTGACCGCAAGGGCGTTTTTGGCCTCTTCCTTTTCCTTGTCGTAGATCTCCTGAAGTTTCGCTTCATTCTCTTTATATTCTGCCGAAAAATCAACGACCGTTTTCTGACGATCCAGATTTTCCTGAAGTTTCTCTCGTGTTTCATCGATCTTCGCCTGGATCTCTTCCGCATTATCGACCCAGCCGAAAGTGACCCAGGTACCGAACGTACGCCATCCGTTCGAAAGACCTCCATCTTTATTCAGCTTTTTTTGGAGATTGTCGATATGTTTTTCCTGCGCCTGAATGGCATCGTTCAGGTCTTCCAGTTCCTTAACGCGCATTGCTTCCCTGAATTTCGCCATCGCTTCCGCGGTCGCGTTCATTTTCCCGGTTTCTTCGTCGAAAGAGATCCCAAGTTTCTGAAGATCGATACCGAGTCCGTCAGCACTTCTTTGAAGTTCATTCCATGCACTTTTCGAGGCCTTTTTCTGATCTGCGTTCAACGCTTCCTTGCTGCTGAGTTCCTCCAGCGTGCCGATGCACTGTTTCGCTGACGCGCGGTAGGAATCATTCTGCTTGCAAAGTGCTTCCATATTTTTCGCGGTATCTTCAGTACTATTTGAAAATGCTTTCCAAATAGACATGCCTCCAGCAATCAAACCGGCAACAGCAGCCAAACCAGCGGTAATCCAACCAATCGGGCAACCAAGAAAAGATATATTTAAAAGCCATTGAGCCGCAGAAAGTGCTTTAATTGCAGCAGCGGCAAGATAACTTACAGAAATGGAAGCAACACGAGTAACTATATTTTTTTCGCCGAGAACAGTATTCATTTTAGTAGCAATAGAATCCTGA
>CAZRGJ010000508.1:0-2660 GCA_964599445.1 uncultured Planctomycetaceae bacterium
CTGCAGTCCTCAAAAAGGATCCGGCTGCGGTGGAACTTGCCGCGGTCGTCAAGTTGTTTCGGGAACAGCGTTCGCGGGCAGTACGGACACTGGAGACTGCGATGGAGCGGGGAAGTCTTTTCCCGCTGGATGAATTACGCTCGCTGACGGAGCATCCGATCCTTGGACCGTTGGTGCGTCGGCTGGTCTGGATCTCCGGGGATGGGGAACGGATGGAATTTCCGGAAAACCTCTGGACGAAAATCGGGGCTTTTGAGACGGACGCGAATGTGGGCGAGTTCGGGAATTTCCGGATCGCGCATCCTCTCGACCTGCTTGAGTCGGGGCGTTGGAGCGATTTCCAGAAACGGACACTTGAAAACCGGATCGTCCAGCCGTTTCGGCAGATCTTTCGCGAGTTTTACGTCTTGACGGAAGATGAACGCCGTGCAGGGACGGAGTCGTTTCGGTACGCCGGGCATCAGGTGCAGCCTCGGAAAGCGGCGGCGGTCCTGAAGTCGCGGGGGTGGACGGTCGATATGGAGGAGGGACTGCAGAAAGTCTTCCATCGTGAGGGATTCATCGCGAAGATCTGCGCGGAATTTAACTGGTTCACGCCGGCGGACATTGAAATGCCGACGCTGGCGTCCATCCTTTTTGAGGATCGAAAAAGCGGAGAGCGTCTCCATTTGGGGAAGATCCCGCCGCGGTATTTTCCGGAGGTCATGCGCGATCTGGATCTCATGGTCTCCGCCGCACACGCTGGCGGCGTCGATCCGGAGGCGAGCCATTCCACGATCGAAATGCGGGCAGTACTTCTTCAGTCGTTCCTGCCTCTTTTGGCTCTGGAAAATGTCCGGGTCGAAAAGACGCACGCGTTCATCTGCGGGACGTTCGGTGAGTACACGGTCCACCTTGGAAGCGGAGTCTGCCATAAAAAAGCCGCGGGAATGCTTCCGATCGTGCCGGTCCATTCTGCGCACCGGGGACGCATTTTCCTACCATTTGCCGACGAGGATCCGAAGACTGCGGAGATCCTCTCCAAAGTCCTTCTGCTTGCGGAGGATCAGAAGATCAAGGATCCGAAGATCTTGGAGATGATCCGCTGAGAGACTGTTTTCGGCCGGTAAGATTGGAGTGTGTGGAAGATTTGGGGAACGCACAGATCCTGGAATCTTCCGCGCAGCATGAAACTTCTGCGTTAGGCGGTATGCGAAACAGCCTGCTGGAAAGAGCCGCAGAAAGGAACATTCCGCGGGGGCGAGCAGTAGAAAAAGCATTTTCGGCAGGGCAGATCCTGGCGGGAATTTCAGGATGGATTTTTGGAAAATTTGGAGAATGCCGGGATGAAAATGCTTCAAATTTTTAAAAAAAGAGGGAATTTTGTGAAATATCCGGGGGGTCGGGCTTGCAGAGGAGCGCGATTTTGTGTAGGATACAGAGATTGAGTGCGGGGACGTCCCGGCGGTGCCGCGGGTGAGTCCGTGCGATGACGTTTTTTGATTTTCATGAAGAGTTTCGGACGATGAAAAAGATTAAGGTTTTTTCACTGCTGCTGGTTTTGTATGCGGTGCTTTTGTATTGCGAGTCCTCCCGGATCGTGAGTTTTGTGCAGGATCTCGGTCTGGAATCTGCCGCGTATGCGGAAATTTCGGAACCCACGCGCTCTGACGAGTACATTTCGATGGCGGTCTGCGCGCTTTTGCAGGAGGCCCATATTTCGGAGCATGAGCTGGACGAGGAGATCGCGCACCGGATGGTTTCCGGATTTCTGAAATCGCTGGACCCGCAGAAACTTTATTTCTACCGTCAGGATGTGGACACGATCCAGGGATTTGAGAAGCAGGTCCCGGGCTGGCTCCGCAAGGGAAACATCAATCTGGCGTACGTGATCTTCAAGACCTACCTGAATCGCCTTGACGAGCGTGTCGCGATGATGGAGGCGGCTCTCGACAAGCCGATGGATTTCACGCTGGACGAGACGATGAAGATCAAACCGGAGGTCCTGGACTATCCGAAAACCAGGGCTGAAGCGGAAGAACGCGTGCGTCTGCGTGTGAAATACGATATGCTCCTGCTTCAGGTCGATGACCAGAAGGCTGCGAAGAAAACGTCGGAAGACAAGGCGGAAAAGGATGCGCCGGCAGACGGAGCGCAGAACGGTACGGCGAATGATGTGGATGGAACGGATGCGGGAACTGCCGCGGGAACTGGAACTGCTGCGGCAGAAAAGGAAACTCCTAAAACTCCGGAAGAGAAATTCCAGGCGAATCGCGAAAAGCTCCGTAAACGCTACTCCAGTTTCCGGAAGCGGATGCACCAGATGGATGGCGAGGAACTGCTTGAGTTCTACCTGACCTCCATGACAAATTCCTATGATCCGCACTCCTCGTACATGTCGCCCAGCACGCTTGAAAACTTCAACATTACGATGAGTCTGGAACTTCAGGGGATCGGCGCGACGCTGACTTCGGAGGACGGCTACGTCACGGTGAAGCGGCTCGTTCCCGGCGGTCCGGCGGAAAAGGAAGGTTCTCTGAAGATCAACGACAAGATCTGCGGTGTTGCACAGGGGGATGACGGCGCGATGGAAGACGTCGTCGACATGAAGCTGGATGATGTCGTGAAGAAGATCCGCGGAAAGGCGGACACGGTCGTGCGACTGGAAGTCATTCCGGCAG
>CAZRGJ010000509.1:0-1915 GCA_964599445.1 uncultured Planctomycetaceae bacterium
CGGCCGTCTTTGCCTGCAACTTTGCCAATGCCATGTACACGGCTTCGGCCCGCCTTCAGGATCGTCGGCGCAAGATAGAAGGCCGTTCCATACTCGAAAAGACGCGAGTACGCCTGAATGATGATCGGCGACTTCGTCTCCTCTGCCGCCTGGATCAGACCGATCGTCGTCTCCATATTGTACGAGTTGAACGCCGGGACCGCAAATGTTTTCTCCTCGGGGATGGATAAAATGTCTTGGAATTTGACCAGCATGGAAAGTACTCCTTGAAAATCTTTTTGATCTCTTGCCTTCCCTTCAGGGGAGATGCCGAACACAGTGAGGCGGAAGGGGGCGTGCCTTTGCGCGGGAGCGCGATTCGCTGTCGGTCGTACCGATGCTCGCAGATCAAAGGCACTCGAGGACGGCTTCTTCGATGGAAAGGAGACGGCATCCTTCCGGTTTGACGGTCTCAAGGGCGGCGTAGTCGTCCGGGTTGGCGGTCACCAGAATGGAGGCACCGACGCGCAGAGCTTCTTCCCAGCGTTGGATGGCGACTTTCGTCATCACCTCCGGCATGTACTCTGCCATGAGGAGGTTTCCGGCGAGGTTCGTGTCGCGGCCGTTCATTAGCATTTCCAGCGTCGTTCCGCAGGCATTCAGGATCTCCCGGGCCGGTGCGGTCTCTTCCAGGTCGCGGGCCAGTGAGGCGGGATCCTGGAACGTGAAGACGGACGCGCTCTTCTTCGGCGTGAGTTTTCCCGACGCGAGGAGCTCCGCGGTGAATTCCGTGAAGGTCTTCACTTCCGCATTCAGACCGATTCCCCATTCCTTAAATTGACGGCGGAACATTCGCGCGTCGTTCGGGTCGTACGCAATGACCGTCCGAAAGGAATTGAGAGCCGCGGCACATGCTTTCATCGTCTGGCGTGTCTCTTCCGCACCGCCGGCGAGGAAGAAAAGGTCCCAGCCGCTGGATGGTTCGTCAGCCAGCACAGTGAAGGAAACTCCCGCTTTTTTCAGGAGTTCTACGGCGGCGCAGGCCTGACGGCAGGTCTGGTACGCAGCATTTTTCCCGAGGAAAAGGACCGTCTCAGCATCCGTCGGGAGCGAGGCGATCGACTCGGAAAGCCGTGAGCAGAGTTCCGTCTTTCCGTAGGCATTCCCGGTCCGCTCGATGTTTTCGATCATCGAGACGATGTGCTCCGGCATCTCGCCGGCCATCGCGGCTTCCAGTTTCGCTTCCGTGGTGAAGATGAGCGGATCCCAGGCCGTCAGGCACTCTTTCGTGCATGCGCCGCAAAGCGCACATTCGTAGACGTTCGCGATACTCGCGCCGATCTCTTCCACTCCGCGCGCGACCATCGAGAGTCCCAGCGCACGGGCACGTGCCGTGTTGCGCTCCATTCCCGTCGCGTTTCCGATCGGGCAGATGTGGCGGCACATCCAGCAAAACCGGCACGCATCGATCGTTTTTCTGCTTTTTTCCGTAAAGTACATTTGATCTTCCTTTGATTTGGTTGAGTGATTTGGTGGATTTTCGCGGAAATCAGAGTCCCAGCTTGAACGGATTCAGGATATTGTTCGGGTCCAGCTGCTTTTTAAGCCCCTCAAAGACCTGCATCGCGGGACCGTACTGCTCTTTCATGAGTCGGCCGAGTTTGATCCCGACGCCGTGGTGGTCGTTCACGACGCCTCCGTTTTCGAGAGCCGCGCGGACTCCGCAGTTCCAGATCTGCTGATGGAGCCGAAGCGCTTCGATGGGATCCTGCGGCGGTTCCTCGACGATGAACCGGTCGTAGATCATGGCACCCCACTCGTACCAGTGCGAGAAATGCGCGATGAACCGGGCCATGGGGAAGTTGGATTCGACGGCGTTTTTCATCGCCCAGTAGATTTTTTCGATTTTGTCGAACGGCGCGATGGAGTCCATGGT
>CAZRGJ010000509.1:1925-2652 GCA_964599445.1 uncultured Planctomycetaceae bacterium
TTCCTTCCACCATTTCTCGCCGTACTCGCTTCCGAGGTCTTCCGCACCGTATTTCGTGAAGGTCTCAAGGAGGATCTTCTCTTCGATCGCGACGATCTCGGCGATCCCTTCTATCGCGATGTTCATGAACGCGCCCTTTTTCTCGACGCCCACGATTTTCTTGATGATGGAGCCGGTCTCCGTCTCATCGTAAAGGCGCATGACGGACGGCTTGATCTTCTGAAGGAGTTCCTTTCCGGCAAGAAACGCATTGTGCATGTCCTGGAAGAGGAACCCGCGGAAACGGCGTTCTTCCGGCTGATTGTAGATGCGCATCTGCGCCTTGGTGATGATTCCGAGCGTTCCCTCCGATCCGATGAAGATCTGGTTCAGATCCGGACCGGCTGCGTGTTTAGGAGCAGGAGAGGTCTCGATGATGTCGCCGTTCGGGAGAACGACTTCCATCTGAAGCACCATATCGTCGATCTTTCCGTACTTGGTCGAGACGACGCCGATCCCGCGGTGCGCGAGAAAACCGCCGACCGTCGAGCAGTTCAGCGAGCTTGGGTAGTGCATCGTGGCGTACCCTTTTTCGTTTGCCGCGTTTTCGATGTGTTTGTAGATGGAACCCGCGCCGCATTCAATGTACATCGAGTCGGTATTCACGTCGAAGATCTGATTCATCCGCTTCGTGTCCAGCACGATCCCTCCACAGACAGGAATGGCTCCGCCCTGCGTGCCTCCGCCT
>CAZRGJ010000510.1:0-2649 GCA_964599445.1 uncultured Planctomycetaceae bacterium
GGAACTTCGAATCGTACACGTTGATCAGTCCCACCGGAGAGACCTGAGAGATCGACGCCGGATCCACAGGAACCGCCTTTTCTCCCGGAGCCAGCGGTTTACCGACGGCCGTCAGGTGCGGAACGATGGTCTGACGCGCTCTCGGACGGATCGGCATCGCGTCACGGCACGAGATCTTCGGATCGCGGTAAAGAAGCGTCCGGTTCCCATAGCAGTCGAGAAGGTAAATGCCGAAATTGTTCGCCTCACCCGCGTCGGAACGGGAGAACGGATCGTAGACACAGAGGTAGAATTCCTCACTCAACGGCCAGCAGGTACCGTAATTCGTCGGGTCTTTGTGCGGACTCAGCTCCGATTCCATGTAGAGCTGGTCCGGCGTGATGCGCTTGACCTGTCCGGGCTGGTTCGAGTCCGGAACATTCGGATCGATGAGGATAAGCGAGCCGTAATGCTGCGCATGATGCCCCGTCGCGGTAGCCGTCAGACGTCGGGAACCCGGGATCGGGTGAATGTCGCATTCAAAGTGCGGACGGTTCTGCTGGATCCGGTCGTAGTTCCCCTGAAGCACGCGCGGATCGCGTCCGTCGGGCGTCGTGATCCACGGATGGTGCGCCTGGGAGAAACCGCGGTCCACGTAGTCCCATCGCGTGTAGATGACCATCCCATTGTGGTCGATGTCCGGCTGCCATTCGTTCGTCTCGTGCGGCGAAAGCATCACGATGTCGCTTCCGTCACGCCGGCAGGAATGCAGCGTATAGCACGGGACCGGCCGTCCATGGCAGCGTCCGTAGCCGCCGCGGCGCTCGGAAATGAAGATGATCCGGCCATTCGGCAGATAGCACGGGTCCAGATCGTTGAACGCCCCCTCCGTCAGCTGCGTCAGTCCGGAAATGGACCGCGTTTCCGGGTCGAATTCCGCGCGGAACATATGGTAGGTATTTTCGGGAGTCCACTGGTAGGTATGGCGCGGCTGTTTCGCATCCGTGGCGCAGAAGAGGATCTCCCGCGCATCGTAGTCCAGCTCCGGAGAGAGAAACGCCCACGTCGCGTCAAGTTCCGTCCCGGCGTATTGGCCTTCCGCGACCTTCACCCCTTTCGTGAGGTCCACGACTTCCGGTTTTTCGCTGAACGCATTCTTCAGAACAAAAAGTCCGCCCCCCTGCCGACCGTGGAAACCAAAGAACTGGTCGCACATATGGTTTCCCTGCTTTTCAGGTTCCGGCATATAGTGCCGCTTGATGAAAAGAAGGTCCGTGAAGTTCAGAAGCGGGTTTTTGAATGCGATCCGTTTCCGCAGGTCGGTGACTTTCGCAAAAAGCTCCTTTCGGCGGGCGATCTCTTCGACCGGAATTTCTTTTTCCGCTTTCGTCAGAGTTTCCAGTTCCGCTTTTTCTTTCGAAAGATCCGGCGCATTCGGAAACGAACCAAGTTTCTCGACCAGCGGCGTCAGACGGCGCAGAACGATGTCCAGCGGGTCACGGTCCGTGTCGAAAAGCGTCGCAGCCGGGTGGAACGCTTCGTCTTTCGCGTTCTGGCGCATTCCGGACTGGATCAGACGGGAAAGAGAGAGCCACTCGCAGGCATTCTCGTTCATCCGGTCGATCGGGTTTCCTTCGTCGTCCATTCCGACCGTCAGGAGCATCGTGTACGGTTTTTTCTCTCCGCGATAGTCGATCTTCACCTCGATCCAGTCCTGGTGATCGTGGCCGTACCCCTCCGGCAGCGTATCGCAGACCAGACGCACGAACGACTGGCCGGAAAGATCGACGCAGAACGATTTCGGCTTCTCTTTGCCGCAAATTGCACCGGAACGCCAGAGAACTCCAGTCTTTCCGTAAATCAGGAATTCGGCATGGCCCTGACCATTGGTCTCGTCGTCGATCCCGACCCGGCCGGAGATTTCCGTCCCGCATTTCTCCGGAAGCATGATGAAGATCTCGCCCGGCGCATGGTGCCCAACTCCGCGGGAGATCTTCTCGCCGCAGACAGTCAGTTCATTGCCGTCCACCGTCCGATTCGCCGCCGTCTGCTTCCAGCCGCAGATCGTCTGGGAGAGATCCAGTTCATCAAGCCAGACCGTCTCCGCGCGGACCATCTCCACTGCGAAAATAGCCCAAAACAAAGAAAAAACCAAGAATGAAAAAAGGGAAAGAGACCGGATCTCCTGAAAGATCCAGCGAAAGGTAGGATTTTTGCACATGACGCACACTCCAGAATCGGTTGGCTGATCAAGCCGGACACTTTCCCGGCCCGTTGCGTCCCATTATACACAAAACCGTCCGAAATGTCAAAGGGATTTTTGCGCATTTGGGGATGAAAATTCAAAATTTTTTATTTTTCGCAGATCGAAACAGCTTCGCGCAGGTTCATATTCTCACCAGGAAAGAGAAGAACAGCAGAAAATACAGAACGGGAACTGCCGCAGTGGATGAAAATCCCAAACGGGAAAACGTACCCGAATCAGGAAAAAAACACCAGGATACCGCGTCTCACGGCACAGACTGCCCCTCCGGAAAGAGGGGCTTTTCATGCGTTTGATCCCGACGCAAAACCAAACCATAGAACCAAACCGTAAAACTAGGGACGCTGAACGGTCAGTGTGCCGGTTTCGTCAAATCCCAGGATCAGGATCTCTCCCGTTTCCGGCTG
>CAZRGJ010000511.1:0-2649 GCA_964599445.1 uncultured Planctomycetaceae bacterium
CACCGTGCGCTTTGCGAGGCAGGTGCTTTACCGGAACCATACGTCGGTTTGAACTCGAAACAGTATGAGTGGACGGAGCAGAAAATCTGGTATTTCAAAAAGACCTTTACCCTTTCTTCCGAGGAAAAAGCCCGGGTAGAGCAGGGGAATTACGTCTTTCTTTCCTTCGATGGACTGGACTATTATTCCCGCGTATGGTTCAATGGCGTGCACATGGGACGGCACGAAGGAATGTTCGGCGGGCCTGAATTCGAAGTATCCAAACTTTTGAAAACGGACGGAGAGAATGAAATTATGGTCGCGGTCGCCTCGGCAAATGTGAATCATCCGGGGCATAACGTATGGAGAGACCCGTACCATGTGAAGCCGTGGTCCACTTCAGCCGGAAGCGGCGTGGAGCCGTTCTACACGATGGGGTTCTGGCGCGGCGCTAGACTGGATTTCGCTCCAGGAATGCACATTGAACGCCCGTTCCTCACGACCCGGATGATCTCGAAAGACAGGAAACAGGCTGTCGTGAAATTCGAGACGGAAGTCCTCTCCGGCATCCATTCGCTGGCTCTTGAACAGTACCAGATGTACGACCACATTGCGGATGCGAGACAGTCGGCTTACGGTGCGGCATCGAAGGCGGAACTTGGAGAAAAACAGTACTCTGTGAGGCTGACTCTGAGCCGGGCCGGGCAGAAGTTTGAAAAAGAATTTCCCGTTCAGCCGAAGACTCGCCGAAGCTGGGTCCGGGGCGAGATGACGTTAGATGATCCGGCGGTCTGGTTTCCGAACGGACTCGGTGCGCAGCCGCTTTATGATGCGAAAGTGGAGCTTCTGGCAGATGGAAAAACACAGGATGAGATCGCATTCCGTTTTGGAGTACGGACTATTGAGTGGACGGACGCTGCCGGGCCTAAACTCGGCGACCGCTGGGGAAAATGGCAGTGCGTCGTAAACGGAGAACCGATTTTCCTTAAGGGCGTTAACTGGATGCCAGTCGACGTTTTGCGCGACCTGAAGCCGGAAAAGTACCGCTGGTATCTGAGCCTCGCCAGGGATGCCGGGATCCGCATTTTGCGTATCTGGGGGCCGGGATTCCGGGAGACGGAAGAGTTTTATGATGCCTGTGATGAATATGGGCTCCTGGTCTGGCAGGACTTTTCGATCGGAAATCAGACGTCTGACGGCTGGCCGCACGATGTTTTCGATTCGGAAGTTCTTCAAACGATCTACCGTCTGCGAAACCGTGCCTCGCTGGCGGTTTGGTGCGGCGGGAATGAGTTCAATCCGTACTGTCCCGGAAATACCGCCAAGATCGGGATCATTGAGCGCAATGTGAATGATTTGGACGGAACGCGCAAGTTCCTGCGCACTTCGCCGGATGAGGGGGCATATCATATTTACCCGGACTGGGACGCGAACTGGTATAAACGAATTTTCGCGGATTATCCGTACATGGCGGAGAGCGGGATCCATTCAGTGATCTCACCGCGGTCGCTCCGTCCATACATTAATCCGGAGGAGTACCAGCACGCAAACAAAATGTACGCTAATGAGTACCGTACGCTCGCTCCGGAGTCGGTCCACCATTACGTTGAGTATTATCCATCACGGGTTCCGCGAATGCTGACTCGCGCATCGCATTTCGTCCCGGCGGCGACAATGGATCTTGAGGCACTTGCGTTCGGTTCCCAAATCGGAGCGGGTGAATTTTACCAGGCCATGTGCGAAGGTGTGCAGGCAAATTATCCCGTCACGACCGGCATTATGCCGTGGGTCTTCTCCCGATCATGGCCGACGATCGCGGCAATTCAGCTCGTGGACGGGACGGGACAGCCGGCGGCTCCGTACTATTTTGTACAGCGGGCGTATGAGCCGACGCACGTGATGCTCGACCTTCCGCGAATTCTCTGGAAGGCTGGCGAATCGGTACCGATGAAGGTGAAAGTTCTGGAACTTGACTCCTGCGGAAAGAGTATTTCCAGCAGCGTTAAGAATGAGCCGGATACCTCTTCGAGACAGTTGTGTGTTCGAGTGCTCGATGATTCGCTCCAGACCATTTACGAGCAGAAAAAAGCGTGGAATGGAGAAAAGCCCGTACTTGAACTTCCCAATTTTGAAATTCCCGCGGATTACCGCAGCCGGTTTTTCTTCCTTGCGGCGGAACTTTGGGAGGACGGGAAACTGATTTCACGCAGCGTATACTGGCCGCGTACGATCCCGCAGATGGAAAATGCTGATTTTTACGGAAAATATACGACGGTACCGGTGAACTGGCCAGCCGCCGCGGAGGGGTTCACACCTTTAACGGAAGTGATGAAAAAGGCCCCGAAATCTGCCGTGAAACTGAATATCCTGAGCGAGAAATCGACGCGGGACGGCGCGTATCGCTTAACGGAATACGAAGTCCGGATCCAGAACACCGCAGCAGTCCCCTCACTCCTCACGTGGTTTGATTTGGAACCAATGGACTGCCAATTTGCCGCGAGCGATGATTTCTTCTTTCTCGACGCGGGCGAGACCCGTGAGGTAAAACTGCGAGTGAAGGAAAACTGGAGCGACGAACCACAGAAAAAGAAGTGGATCGTGAAGGGCTTGCAGTAAATCGACGGCGAAAGTGACTCGCGGCGTTTTTTACGGCATCAGGGGTTCCGGAAG
>CAZRGJ010000512.1:0-2644 GCA_964599445.1 uncultured Planctomycetaceae bacterium
AACCTTCAAAAAGTTCACATCTTCACCGTCATCATCAGTAAAAGACGTAACACCAGCGAACTGACCAGCAACACGAAACAAATAAGATTTAGACATTAAAACCTCCAATCAATAAAATGGAACAGTTCACGAAAATTTTTGTCTGTCAACTTCGTGGAACTGTCGAAAAACAAATAGTCATAACCAGCCCCCGTCAAAAAATTTTGAAGGTTCGGATCATGGCTCAACACAACAACAGCGACCGGCGAAAGGTCCCGCCGGGTCACGATCACAAAATCAACTGAATCGCCGAACTCTCCCGAATAACCCGGAACGAGTCGCGAAACTGCGATATTAGGATAGACATAGTATTCACGCCCGAAACCGCGAAGCATCCATTTCAGGATTTTTTTCTGGTGTTCGGGCACAAAATCGACAGGCACGAGCTGACGCACCCCGGAAACGGGCTTGTGTTTCTGTTTCCGTTTCATTTGAATCACATCACCGAGGATCTCTACAGCGAGTTTCAATACCATCGGTCCGACCATCACCAAAACAAGAATCAGACCAAGGAATTTAATAACGGGTACAAAAGCTTCGTGAATTTCAACCATTGTCTACCTCCAACTTTAAAGGATAGCACAAACTCCGAAACAACGCAAGCCCCCGTTTCAAAAAAAACTCAAAAATTACAATTTTGTTTCCGAAATTTTCGCCCAAACCGTCAAAACTTCACCGACTGAACCACCAGAACCACCGACCAGAGCAAAATTCCGTTTCTTTTCCTCTGAAAAAAGGCTACCTAAAAACTGGAACTCCCCTAACCGCATCAGCACACCGGGCGCGTTCAACGTGGACTTGTTACTCACCGGCACACTCTCCCCTGCTTCCTGCTGATCTTCAAAACTGGCGACCGTCAAAAGAACATCAAGACTAACTACATCAGTAGAAACTCGAAACGGCATCAGACTAACGGAAACACCATCATTAAACGCACGATACCCGCTGACCATCGAATACCCTTCAGAGCTGACACTGCGCTCCGTTCGCGTGATCTCCGACCCTACTTCAAGAATCCCCTGCCTTCCTTCACTCAAAAAAAGGATCGGACGCGACACGATCCGAACGCGGCTGCTTCGTGCGCTCAAATCACAATAAGCGGAAAAAATATCTTCCACTTTGAAACTTGAAAAAAGATCAACTGCGGTCATCTGCAAATTCGCCTGCAATTGCAAGTAGTCGTCATTCTTCATACGCATAAAAACCAACTCGCAAACGTACCCCCGCGCGTTCTGTTTTTTAATCTGCTCGCAAACGTCTACAACCTTCCGCACATTTACCATGTAATCGCTGACGATCAAACATGACCCGACTTGCGAGACCTTGCCATACTCACTGACGCACGAAGAGATCGAGTCTTTAACCCCCTGCTCGGAAGACGGCGACCGGACGACACACGACACCAAATCCGACGGCGACCCCTGCCCGACAAAATAAATGTCCCCGATCCGGGAAAGCTGGAAACCGTACCGCTTCGAAATCGAAAGTAGAAGATCGTATAAATTGGCCTCAACATAGGTCCCGCTAATGTATGTTTCATCGGCATCCTTGCCCCATACTATAGCCGCACCCGTTTCAGAACTGATAGCGGACATGGCAACTCCAAACGGGCTGGAATCAAACGACATCGAAATCTGGCGACCTTCACTCTCCAGCGGACCCATACTCTCCTCCGGCGTCTTCTGAAACGTGAGATTCAATTCCGGTTGTGTCAGCGGATCCATACGACAAGCTGCGAATGTGCTCAACGACGTAAGAAGAGCGCACAAGATCCACCGATTCCAATTTGAACAAATGCCCGTCATTTTCAAATTCTTCTCCCACGATCACGCGGCCAAACTCGCCAATAATAAAATCTTTCCCAAAAACATAAACTCCCGAAATCGTCCGGAAATCACGCTCTTTAAGGTCCTTAGCCCTGCTGTTCACAATACGGGAAGGTACTACCGGAGACGACGGAACGACCGGCGCAATGCTCGGCGGAACTTCTTTTTTTTCTTCTTTCTTCCCTGGTACCATCGCTTCGGCAAGGTGTGTCGGTCCCTGCGTCAGCACATACCGAATCCCCCAAACCACCGCAACTACAAGACCGGCTTTTATGCTCAAGTGAAAAATGTGACGACGTATAAACCAAAAAATCGCCCCGATCCGTGACCGACGAAAACTCGGCCGATCCGAACGCTCCCCCCCCGCCATCGTATGCGACGAATACAAGGCGTAAATCTCCGGAGAAAGTACCATGGTAGAAGTACTTTCCTTTTTGAAAGATCGGCCGACGTAATTTCCATAAAGGACATTGGCAACCTGATTTTTTATCCCGAAAGCCTCTTTCACTACGTCCAGATCCGCAAGCGGAATACCAATCCACGGAAGGACCCGATTTTTTATATTCAAAATCTGGTAGCAGTCCGTAGCCATCGACAATATGGACCGATGCATATTGTCGGAATGCTGCGTAATGAAAATTATATCCTGTTCGCGGTGTCGGTGCGTCGAGATGTAATTCACAAACGCATCCATAAAATCACGGTCCCCTGCTCCTTTTGCAGGGATCAGCTGATGCACTTCATCGATTACGATAAGTGCTTTGTTGGGAAACTTTTCC
>CAZRGJ010000513.1:0-2267 GCA_964599445.1 uncultured Planctomycetaceae bacterium
GAGGAGCACCGCCCATCATGGCAGGGTCCATCGGAGGAGCGCCTCCCATCATGGCCGGATCCATAGGAGGAGCACCGCCCATCATGGCAGGGTCCATCGGAGGAGCGCCTCCCATCATGGCAGGATTCATAGGCATGGGAGCAGACGCTGCCTGCTTATAACCGCGATAAGCCATCGGCTGATACCATTGATTCAAGTTTCTGTAGGTATAAGGCATCATTCATATCCTTGTCAAAAAGGTAGCTGTGTGTTACATTTCCCGTAGTATACCTGAAACTTTTATCCGCAGCAAAAGGAGAATTATGGCTATTTCAGACTGGAACACCGCAAACAGTCATCGAAGTTATCCGTTTCAGGAAAATCCGGAGGCTTCCGGCCTGGAACCTGATGAGATCCTTGATGCCCGTTTCTTTATTGTGAACCCGAAATTCGAAAACCCGGAAGTATGGCTCCACCAGAAACACACAGGTGACGGCTTCCGGCTCTACACTTTCATGACCTCCGCTTTCAGCGGACCGCTTCGCAGTACGCTGACCTTCCGGGTTCCGGATTCGGAAGAAAGCCAGTGCGTCTGGAATATGGACAATGAGGACTGGAACGGCTTTTGTGTGTTTGGAGGTGTACGATGAATTTACAGGAATTTGCTAACTACTGCTTTGAAAATTTCACGCAGCTTTCCGGGATGCTTCCGCCGGGAGATACTCCCAAAGACCCCTCCGGGCAGAGCCGAATGCGCGAATTTTCCTTCAGAAACAATGGTATGATCTTATGTCTTGGGACCGTCACAGATACCTGCCAGAGTGAAAACAGCTATAAGGTCCATACAGCCCAGAACGGCATTCGTATTGCGCGTCCACTTATGACAACAGGTGGCATGGTATCCTGCTCGCCTGGGTACGGTCCCGGAGATCTGGTCCTGCTTGCCTGCCAGACAGATATGCTTGATGCCGTTATTCTCGGGAAATACGGCGAGCGATCCAGGTATAACGATGCCGATTTAAGAACCTGGATCACTCAATCTGAAAACTTTCAACGAGAAGAGGCCTTTCAGAAAGCACTTTATAACCTGGATCCCAATTCCAAACTTCCTCGCTGGACACACGGTATGCCCGTACAACGACATGACGCCGGTGAATTCTATGTAGGGTCTCCAGCGGGACCACGCCTGTTTCTGGATCCGTTTATGGCGCATTTATCCTTGAACGATGCCACCGGGATATGGACCTTCCGAGACGACTCTCTGCTCCGGATAGCCGGTATCAATTACCAGAAGATAACCGCGGGGAGTTACGAAGAGCGGCTGAATGATCACGGAGAATGCCTCGAATACGCGGGGCATTGCCTGAATTCATGGGAAGCGCTGGGATACTACCGGAAACCGGAGTCATCGATCATTGAACAGACCGACAACTGGATGGATCTGAATAACGATGCCAGATCCGCGACGGAACCGGTAAATCGGCAAGCCAAACCCTTTCATCGCGTGGTGGAGCTCGGCGGCTGGCTGGGACAGGGAAAGCAGTCCTGGATCCTGTCCCCACCTGATAACAGTATTATAGCGGAGTATGGCAAGAAAGAACCCACGCAGAAAGCTCTCTCCAGAATCGCGCAGCACAGTGACGGCTCTATCTGTATTGAGTCCGCAAAAGGCATTTCTATTACCAAATGCGGTATCCTGCCGGCAATACAGCGGATCGAACTCACAGAAGACCCGTTGAAGGGAGACACTCCGGACAACTACGACTTCTCGCATGGCTCCATGATGCCTGCCGGTGAGCCGGACTTTACCGCGGCGGATACTTCAAAACTGATGCAGAGCCTGCTGGGTATTCGCGATTATGTCGCCTACTCACGAAACTACAAACTTATCACGCCGCTGCTCTTTCACCGAAAAGACTGGTATATCCCGGAAGTACAGGAAGCAGGCAAAAATATTCCGGACTGGGATCTCTCTTCGAAAATACGGGAATTACGTACCAGACAGTTGATCGCACATCCGGAAACATGGTCTCTTCGTCTGGAAGATAAAGAACAGAAATATACTCCTGCAGAAGCCGGACTGCATCTGCTCCCTGACGGCGGTGTTGTACTGCAGGATGGGTACGGCTCCGAGCTGCGCATGTCCGGAGGACAGATTACACTTTCCGCTCCGGGAGGTATCTGGATCCGGTCGGGCAAGGATACACAGATATGGTCGGGAAGAGATCTGAACCTGAGGACACGAAAGCATACCGACATCACGACTACAAAAGGCTCGGTTCGTATAA
>CAZRGJ010000513.1:2277-2642 GCA_964599445.1 uncultured Planctomycetaceae bacterium
GAGAAAAATTTGGAACTTCTAGGCGGTAACGAAGGTTCCCGTTCCGGTGTCGTGATCGAAAGTAAAGGACAAGGCTCACTGGATTTCACTAAAGCTGGAGAACAAATCGAGACTGGCGGTGTTGTGATCAAAACAGCAAAAGGTACACTGTCTATGCTGGCGAATACTGTCTTTGCGAGAGCAGGGGTCGAAGGTCAGGGCGGCGGGATGATGCTGGATGCCGGCCGCGGAAGACTTTTCACACAAAGTACAGAAAAGCTGGATTTTATCAAGACGCGGCACGCGCTTAACTGGGGTAATTTTGAAGCCGGGCGTGTAGAAGCTGTACAGGAGTCCCTGAAAAATCAGCATACATTGCCCGGGCA
>CAZRGJ010000514.1:0-2631 GCA_964599445.1 uncultured Planctomycetaceae bacterium
GTGAAGTCAAACGGTCCCGCCAGACAGCGCGTAAAGGGAAGGACCGTGTCGTGGAAAGCCGGATGCTTTCCTTCCTGACCGCCGCCTCCTTCAACGTTCATGACGTTCGGAAACGTGCGCATCGAACCGTCTGGGAGGTAGGCGTCATGGATGCAGAGCCAAAGTTTATGTTTCGCCGCGACTTCGCACAGACGCCGAATATCCTGCGTATCCTGTGCGCTTCCATACGCGACAAAACCCGGCTTCAGACCCGCGATTCCCCACTTTTCGTAAAGCGCGAAAAGCTCCTCAATATCGTACGCTTTCAGCATCCGGTCATTGATGTAGAGGCAGATCCCCACGCCTTTTTCCCGGGCATACGCGACCAGCTCTTCGATCTCGACGTCCACGTACGTACTGGCATGAAATTGCGGAAAGTATGGAATGCGTCCTTTCGCGACCTTTCGCGGATCCGGTTTCGTATTGGCGCGCCACGTCGGATCGTCGGCGTGCTCCGGATTATTTTTTGCCCACTCCGCGCACTCAGCCTCCGAGTAAACGTACTCGGTCCCGTACCATCCCCAGTCGATCTGAACGTACCGGATCCCGTTCTCCGCCGCAAAATCGACCATGCTGAAAAGCACATCTTTCCGGATCTGGCAGTTCATCTCATTGCTGATCGTTTTCCCCGGTCTGACCCAGGAAAAATCCTGTCCCGGCACAGGTTCCGGATTCAGATTCAAGACGAAGTACCCGTTTTCCGCGAGCTGCGCTTCATTCTCCGCAAGCATCATCGCCCGCCATGGAGTCCCGCAAAATCGCCCGCAGCCGCCATCGGCGTTTCCATCTGAATTTCTATCGGCGGGATTCTCTTCACCGGAACGTTCCGGCATCCACACCGTCTTTTGGAATGAAGGCTGAACGGCTCCCGTGCCGTTTTTTACCCAGCGCAGACGCGGATAGTTGACGGCACACGCTTCCATGATCGAGAAGACTTTCCCGTCCGAAAATTTCCCCGTCAACGGCGGACAGCTGGACTTGAAGTCCTCAAAACGCACGCCGTCTTCCGGAAAGGTCGCTTCCGTCCAGTCGATCGGATAGACCTGCACATCGGACGGAATGCGAAATTCAGTCAGCTCGGACGAGATACTCCGGATCTCCGTCTTTCCGCGCAGATACCGAAACGCAAACCCCTCATTGAAGACGCGGAATTCAAGTCCCAGTTCCTGACCGTTCTCATCCTTCAGGAGGATCGCGGCGGCCTCAAAACGTTCCGGGATCTCCGCATACTCGCCCCAGACCGGCGTCCAGAAGCGGTCCGCACTCTGCCGGGAGACCTCCGAAACACGCAGTTTTCCAAACGCAGGCTCGCTGACCAGTCCCAGTACCGACGGCGCGACCGTCTCTTTCCCGCAGTACGTCACGGAATAAACGGGTCCCGTTTCCGCACAGTCAAACGTCAGGACGATCTTCCCGTCAGGCGACGCGACCTCTTCGGAAGCACACGCCCAAAGCGGCAAAAAAGCCCAAAACACAAAAGCCCGTAAAAGAACGGACGGACACATAATCGAACGAAAATGCATCATCTGGCCGGCCCCTCTCTAAAATTTCACGAAAACACAGTCCTCCCAACTCCTGCACTCAATATTCGGCGGGACAGCCGGGCAAACCGTCCGACGAAACAGACATTTTGCCGAAACAGACCGACGATCGTCGGAATGCACGTAAAATCAAAAATGCTCCAATTTTCGCACAGGCGGAAAATTTTTCTTCAGTTTATCCGATTTTTGAGAAAAAATCAAGGAGTCCGAAGGAATTTTTTGGTACTTTTTCCCATTTTTTTCAAATTTCAGATCAACTTAACTGGTTCTGTACAAAAAAAACGTAAATTCTGCCAGAGTCTCATTCTGCCAGAGTCTCCAGCCGCAAAGATCCGATACGATGCAGAAAAAAAGAGCCGACAGAAATCGGCTCTCAAAAAACAGTCTCAAGAAGGATCGGAAAAACGGGACCTCCGGATCAAGGCTCAGAGTTTGGCGGCGATGATCAGCGCAATGCCGAGGATGAAGCTGAGAAACATAGTAAAGAGCAGTTTCCCGGTCCCCTTGGGAGCCTCGCGGAATTCACGCCAGATGAAGACGCCCCAGATCGCGGCCACGAGAGTCGCGCCCTGCCCGAGTCCGTAAGAAATGGCAGGGGAAGCGACGCCGGACGCCACAACATTCAGCGTCATGCCGACGGCCCAGACCGCACCGCCGATCCATCCCCAAAAGTGTTCTTTGAAGCTGCCCTTGAAGAACGCGAGCGGCGAGACGGGCGTACCGACGAAGGGTTTCAGCTGACAGAACGTCACGACAAGAAAACTGCTGAGGAAAATACCGAGCGCAAACACAACGTTCGCCGTGTACGGAGTGAGTTTTCCGTCCTGGAGTTTCGCGCCTTCCAGAGCGAGATTTCCGGCCGTCACGTCTTTCAGAACAGCCGCACCGGCAGAAGCCTCCAGCGTCTCTGCGATCGCGGGAACTTCCACTTTCGCCAGCGAAGCCGCGACAAAATAGTAGAACGTGGACATCAGAACGCCGCAGACCAGCGCAAGGATCAGGCCTTTGGTTTTGCTCGCTCCGGTCTCTTCCGGTTTCGGAAGTTTCCCGT
>CAZRGJ010000515.1:0-2628 GCA_964599445.1 uncultured Planctomycetaceae bacterium
GTTTTTGGCATCGAGCGGGAAGCAGTAAACGCCGGAGACGAGCGTCTGATTTTCGCCTTCACCTTCCTTCGCGATCATGCTGTGGGAGACGTAGATCTTGCCGTCGCGGACCTTAACGTCATTGGGGTGGCTCATATTGTACGCGACGACTTCTGCACCGACGGGGCGTTTGTCTTTCACGATGATGCGGACGATGCGTCCCATCTGGAATTCCGGATCATCGGCAAAGGGGTCACCGTACCATCCGATATTATCCACGACATACAGATTGCCGTCTGGACCGAAATCCATTCCCATCGGGCCGGACTGGGAGCGGAATTTGCCCGGTTCTGTCGAGATCTTGTAGGTCGGGTTGCCCGGGAACATTCCCCAGAGACGGATCTGGTCATTCTTGGAGATGCTCAGAATGATGCGGGGCATCGTCGGGTCGGCGAAGTTCGGGCAGGAGAGGAGCATGGAACCGTCTCCCCACGGCGTGTGCACGAAGCAGTCCGGCGTGACGCAGAATTCTTTTGGAAGGATCGCGAAAAGTTTGGCCTGAGCCAGCGGAGCAGCCGGAGCAGAGACTTCAGCAGGTGCTGCGGCTTCAGCAGGTACAGCTTCCGCGGGAGCTGCCGGGGTCGGAGCTTCCGCAGCAGGAACCGGAGCGGATTCGGCAGGCAGTGCCAGGGCAGCATCCTGTGCATTCATGGAAAGGGGCAAAAGCAGACCGGCAGCCAGACTGGCGGCAAAAAACGTCTTTTTCATGGATTCACCTGATTCGTAAAAGGATGGTCGAAAAAACGAAAAATCTTTTCTGAGTCTGTCTATCATACCATAGACTGGGATTTTGGAAAAGGAGGGCTGGTCCGTGATTTTGAGGTTTTTTGAAATTTTCCGTGAATTTTCGGCAGATCTGGGCAGATTTTGGAGAATTTGGAAGCATTTCTGAAAAATTTTAAAAATTTTTAAAAATCTGCACTGCCCCCCCTTGAAAAATTCCGGCAGTCTGGTATACTCCTCTACATCTTGACCGGGGAATTAGCTCAGTTGGGAGAGCGACTGGCTGGCAGCCAGTAGGTCAGCGGTTCGAACCCGCTATTCTCCATTTTCAGACGTAGTTTTCGGACTGCGTCTGTTTGTCTTTAAATAAAAATGGAAGGAAATTTCTCTGCCCGCTGTTTAAGGAGCGTGCCGACAGAGAGTTTCGACGTATTTTGACTTCGCTTTTTTTTTACTTTTATTGGTTTTGCTTTTTTTATTTTGAGGACATTCGTTCCTGCATCGTTTTGATTTGATCCTTTTGTTCTGAAGACCTTTTGTGCTTGAGAGCGTTTGAGGACTTTTTTTGTTTTTTTGTCATTTTCCGACATTTCCCCGTTTCTTAAGACAGGGAGGCCGTGAAAGTGATTCTGGACTCTTGTTTTGAAGGTCCGGTTTACGTATCTGTGTTTTGCAGACAGCGTGAGGCGGAGCGGACGGTGCCTTACTTTGGAGTATGGGACGGTCCGGAGTGTATTCCGTGCGGTTTGAGTGCTTCCTGAATGTTTCCTGCTGGAATCTCCCTGAAGCTGTTTCCAGGGTGATTTGGGGGAATAGATTTTCGGAATGAATTTCCGGATCGGGACATTTAGGGAGATTGCCGGTACTTTGGAGGCCGGCAGTGCGTGAAAGAGCGTGCGGATCTGTGTGTTCGTAAAACCTGGAATAAAATCAGAAGGGGAAAGCATGAAAGCATTTGTGTTCTCGGTGTGCGGTGACCATGCGGAGCTGATGAAGTGCCATGATGTTTCGGAGAAAGACGGATTCCCGGCGAAACGCGATCCATACGCAGAACCCGACGGCTGGGAGGACATCGTGGTTCCTGCCGAATACCAGGGAAAGCCCATCACGAAAATCGGTCCCATGGCATTTGTCGGGCCGGATATTCGTTCTGTGCAGATCCCGGAAACAGTCTCGTGCATCCACAGGCATTCGTTTTCATGCTGCGAAGTGTCATTGCGTTTTTTGCCCGCATTTTCGCATAGTTTCCGCGAGGCAGTCGTTACTTTGGGCGTTGGGTTATTTTCCGAAGCGAATTCGTTTATAAACCCAGAGGAAGACTGGTTTTATACGGCTTGGACACCAGCGGCGGGCAGTGTGGAAAGGGGTTTGCATAGTCTGCTCCTTTAGGAACCCATCTGGATTATATTTCCTTTTCGGTCTTTCGTCAAGGGGATCTCCAGAAGGGTCTCACTGTTTTCATTGAAGACGGCAAGGACATCTTCTTCGACTTTCCAATGTCCGAGAAGTCCGACCTGAAGCTGTTGAGAGTTCAGGACTTTTGCGAATTCACTTGCCAATGTGTTCTGGATATTAATAACATTTTCGCTTATTTTCGCGACTTCGTCAGACGTTGCGATCTGCGCAAGGTCGGAAACTTTAGTCAGGTCCGTAAGATCGGAAACTTTCGCAACGTCGTCGAGGTTCTCTTTTTTCGCGATGTTTTCAAGCTCCACAGATTTCGCAAGTCCTTCCAGATCCGAAACCTTTGCGACGTTTTCAACCTGCTCCGATTTTGCAAGTTCCGAGGTATCGAATTTCGGGAAGTCGATATTCTCGCCAGAGGTCAAAGTTCTGGAGGTATTCGACCAGACACGGTTTGCGATC
>CAZRGJ010000516.1:0-2624 GCA_964599445.1 uncultured Planctomycetaceae bacterium
CCGGTCGTGGTCTGCGTCAGCCGTTGGCGGTTTCCAGCTCTTGGAATTTCGCCACCTTTTCCGGGTTATCGTACTTCCAGATCGCGGGCGGGTCGCCCGAAAAGTCCCATGCGTTGTCCCTGTACCCCGCAAGACGCCAGAGTTTCTCCCGGCTCTTCTTTTTCGGGGCCAGATCCTTGACGTGCTCCGTCAGCTTCATCCGGCAGTTCAGACCTTCCCGTTCGGCGTTTTCGATGACTTCCAGAACGCCATTCTCCCCGGCCATTTCGTGGGCCGTCTGCATCGTGACCCACATTTCCCGTAGGTCTTTCCATCGGATCCGCTCCCACGCGGTCCGCTGTTTCCGGTGTTCAAGATACCTTTCCCACGCGGTTTCGATCGCCGGGGTCCTGAGCTTCTCCGGCAGTGGATACGCCAGAGGCAGGACCAGCTGTGCGTCGTCGGTGGGTTCCGAGGTCCTGCGTGTCTCCGAGCGCGTCACGCTGCGAGCTACTGATCGCATCGAGGGAGAGAGGGAATTTTTATTTTTATTTATATTACATTCACTCTTTCTTTCTATCGTCCCGATTTCAGCCGTGATTTCGTGAATCACGGCGTGACCGATTGCATCACGCCGTGATTCCTCTTCGGTTTCTTTTTTCCATCGTCTGCGTGCACGCTCCACTTCCGCCCTTGCGTACCTCTTCATCTCCGGCGTGACAGTCTGTGTGCCCGCCGTTTCGTCCGTATCCGCGCCAGCCTGCCGGTCGGTCTGCGTCTGCACTCCCCGCCCCTCCTGTGCTTCCCGCCCATGCAGGGAGTCCAGAGCAGCCGCCAGCAAGCCCGCCGCGTTCAGCGCGTCGGTCGGTATGGTGAGCCGAATTTCGGCCCCCACGGTCTTCACTTGAATTTCGATGTTCATTCCGTCCTAATCCTCATTTGTTCGTCGAATCGCCCCCAGCGCGTCCACCCAGCGGTCTACCAGAGCTTCAGCCTCTTTCGCCTGTCGTATGGTCTCCGGGTCCCTTCTTTTAAAGTAGGCACACTGCAAGGCCCGTGTCCTCTTGACTATCCGCCAAAAGACCGCGAGCCTTTCCGTATCCGTGCGTTCTGCCGGCTGTGTCATTTCACCGCTTCCCCCGTCTGAGCCGAGAGCAGGTAGGGGTTCCCCGGTTGGTCTTCATCGTTGGGCCACACCACACTCAAGCCGGTTTCCCGGCCTCCCTGTGTCTGTCCCTGCTCCGACTCCAAAAGGAAGGCGGGCGGTTCCACCTCTTCTACGATGTCACCGGAGTGGATCGCTTCCCACGTCCGGCTTTTCGTAAGGTCGAGTGTCCGAAAAGTGATCCCGTTTTCCTTTGCTTCCTTCCGTGCGTCGTCGCGCTCTTTGCGTACGGTCGCAAGCTCTGCACGCAGTCCGTGTGCATTCTGCGCTTCAATTGCCCATGCTGCGCAAAGGAAGACGGCTGCAAAAACCACGGTCCAGTTCACCAGCATAAAATTCATATTCTACCCCCTTTTCTGAAAAACTTTATTCCACATGTCCACGGCCTTTATTTCATCGCGTCCGTACACTCTGAAACGGTGGGCGCACCCGGAGCACTCGACAACCCAGCCGGTTTCGAGTGCCGCGTCAGGATCCATTTCATACACGGTTGGCTCTTCCCCGCATACAGGGCAGGGGGCCACAAGGACTGGCACCGGGCCGTCTTTTTCAACGATGTGCACCCACGAACTGCGGCGGCGGCATTCTTCATGGCCGCACGCCTTTTCCGCTTCTTCTTTCGCTTTGCACGCCTCTTTTTTCAGGCGTTCCTCCCAGCCTGCCTTCCACGACAGGATCGCACTGTGCGGCGGGTCGTGATAGCCTGTCGTTTGGCCGCATTCCATGCACGTGATCCGCGCCGTCCAGTTGTAGCGGTTCACCTGTACAGAGGCTCTACCTTCGCATTTTCCGCAAGGAATGATTGCCGCGAGGTCCATTATCTCATCCTTGATTTTTTCGGCTTTTTTATTGCTTTCTTCTTTCCAGACTTCGAGGCAGGCGGGGCAGTACCAGTCGTCGTACACTTTCGTCCAGTCCGTCGCTGTCCGGGCACCGTCTCCGGCCTCCAGATCTTCCAGATAGACTTGGCTTACCAGCCGTCCGCATCCTCCCGTGCAAGGAACGGCGGCCCCCGGCTTCGGGGCGTCCTTGCCCCTTTCTTCCGCTTCCATACGCTCCGGGTCTTCCGTCAGGTCTTCCTGTCCATGCTTTTTCGGCAGTTCACGCTTTGCGTACGTCGTCGGCCGGATCTTTCCATCCTTCCCGGTCCGGGTCTCCGGCAGGGTCAACTTTCCGGATCCGGAAAGTTCGTCTGCGTCTGCTTCCTGCTCCGGCTCCTGATCGGCCAACCGTGCAGCTTTCCGGATCCGGAAAGTCGAGCGAGACAAAGGTTACGCCGTACTCATCGCGGTAAAAGTCGGCCGCTTTCAGGGCGACAAAAGATCGCTGTAGTATCTTCATCTTTTTTCATCCTTGCAAAATAGGAAAGGTGGGCAAAATGGCTATTCCTATTTTTGCCATATTTTTTGGGGGGGGCCAGCGCACCCCCTTGACGGAATCAAGAAAATCCGTATATTAGAAGTGCGCTTGCGGTTTTCGG
>CAZRGJ010000517.1:0-2617 GCA_964599445.1 uncultured Planctomycetaceae bacterium
ATTCAAGGCCAGCGCACGGGTAAAATGCAGATCCGAAGAATTCGGATCCTCACTGCTGACGCGGTCAAAATCCGCCAGAGCTTCCTCGTATTGATGGAGATTCAGCCGGACAGCACCGCGCTGAAAGAGTGCTTTCAGATGGTTCGGGAACCATTCAAGGATCTGCTCGGCAGCCGCCGCGGACTCTTCCAAACGGCGTAAAGGCATGAGGATCGAGATCTTCTGCAAAAGAAGTTCCGCATTTTTCGGCGAATGCTTTAAAGCAGCATCGAGATCCGAAAGAGCCGCATCGTGGAGTCCCAGAGAACATTTTGCCTCCGCGGAATGCTGAAACGCCATGAAATTGGCAGGGTTCAGCGACGCAGCTTTCTGAAAATCCACGATCGCCGCCTCCGGCTGCTTCATGGCAAAACGGATCCGTCCGCGGATCACGTACGCTTCCGAACGTTCCGGTTTTTTCGCGATCAGGAAGTTCACGTCCTCCATCGCCATTTCGTATTTCTGTGCGGCCAGTGCGGCAAGGCACCGCTGAAAATAAAAATGAACGGAATCCGGACGTTTCTCGATCGCAGACGTCAGGAGCGCGACCGCATTTTCCCACTCTTCAAGATGAAGATGCGCATCTGCGATCCCCGTCAGTGCTGTCTGATTTTCGGGATCCGTCCCAAGCACCCGTCCATAAAATTCCTTCGCCCCCTGAAAATTCTCTTCCGACGCCGCGAGCTGGGCACTCAAAAGCAGAAAATCCGAAGAATGGGGATCTTGCTCAAGAAGCGGCTCCAGGATCGCCCGAGCTTCCGCCGTCCGACCAAAATAATTCAGGCAGACTGCCTTCAGAAAGCGGATGCGCACCTGCTCCGGATGGATCTCCAGCGACGATTCTGCCGCATCCAATGCTTCACGGAACCTCAGGAGCGAATAGAAAATGACGGCCAGTTCTCCCCAGGCCTCCGCCGATTTCGGATCGATCCGGAGTGCCTCACGCAGGTCGGCGACGGCTTTTTCATCCTCATTCTTTTTCCAGAAGACCATCGCGCGCGCACGGTAAAGCTCCGTCATTTTCCGTCCGGAATCGATCTGCCGATCCGCAAAATCCAGCAGTTCCGCATCCCGTCCAAGTCCCTGAAGGATCTGAAGAATCAGCGCAGTCGCCGCCTCCGGATGAACGTTCATTTCCAGACTTTTCTTAAGGTATGGAAGAGCCTCTTCTTCACGGGAAAGACGCCACAGGATCTCGCCGCAGTACCACGCGCAAAGCGGGCCTCCATTCTCATCGCCTTCCAGTTCCTGAAAAATCGCCAGCGCATCCTCAAACTCATCGGCACGGTACTTTTCCTGAGCCAAAAGATACCGGGCACCGGACACTTCCGGATCCAGCTTCAAACACTCACGGCAGTAGAAGAGCGTTTCCTCACGGCGTTCCTCGATCGACATGAAGAACGCCAGCCGCAAAAGCACTCCCGCAAACGCTTTCGCCAAATACGGTTCCGCTGCGATCTTTTCGACCACACGAACTTCATCCGGAGTAAAGAAATGCGGACGTTTCCCAGACCCGGCAGTCGTTTCCGTACCCACAGACGCTTCCGTACACGCAATCGTTTCCGAATTGGAAAGCGGCGCATTTTGGACTTCACCGTGTGTCTCGAGGAAAAGCCGTCTTGCGGTCAGAAATTCAGATTCTGCATCTTCTGCGTTTTCCAAACGATAGAGCGCATCGCCAAGCAGCAGATGGGCCTCCCAATCCTCCGGGGAAAGCACGACGGCAGCCTGTGCGCAGTTTCTCGCCAGCTCAAAATTTCCATCTCCAAGTTCCTGTTTTGCGAGCGTCTCCAAAG
Source organism: uncultured Planctomycetaceae bacterium (assembly GCA_964599445.1). Lineage (GTDB taxonomy): Bacteria > Planctomycetota > Planctomycetia > Pirellulales > Thermoguttaceae > RGIG3701. Next base: position 1,836 of record CAZRGJ010000517.1, read on the forward strand.
CCTCACTTCTCCGGAGAGACTCTTCCGGGCCCCTCAAAAGCGAAATTTCGTGCAGTTCATCCATTTTCGCAGCCTGAGAGCATCCCATCCGGAAGAGCACACTCGCACGCAGTCCCAAAAGTTTCCGCGTTCCAGCTTCAGAGACCGGATCGGATTTCCCATTCAACAGGTCCAGCGCATGAGAAAGGACGGCAGTCTCGAGAACCGGGCCCTCGTCGATTCCCGCACAGAACGCCAGCTTCTCCCAGGCAAACGGATTCCGCGGCAGGATCCCAAGCACCGAGATGGCTGCCGAGCGGATCTTTTCCAGCTTCGGATCCCGTTCATGACCGGAACATCTTCCGGGACCGTCCATTTTGCCGAGATATTTCTCCAGAAACGCCGCCACCGCTCCATCCTTCAGCGCACTCTGAAATTCCTCCCAATTTTCTGTGGAGATACCCTCCAGCCCATCTTTCTCCCATTTCGGCTCCTCTGCCTCAATTTCCCGAATGGCCCGTTCCAGAATACGAAGCCGGCGTTTGGGGAAAATGAGATCCAGGATCCGCTGTCCCAGGGAGCGGCTTTTTTTCTGGCCCGCGATCTCCTGAAGCAGAGCGTCCATTCTTTCCCGCTGATTTTCCAGGATCCCGTTCAATTCCGTATCCGCATTGGGGCAGAAACGCTCACGGAGCGAAACATTCCATTTTTCCCAGTCAAAATTTGCGGCCAAAAGTACCCCGGCAGAAAAAGGACCATTCGGCTGTCCCGCATCTGTCTGCTGTCCCGCATCTGTCTGCTGT
>CAZRGJ010000518.1:0-2609 GCA_964599445.1 uncultured Planctomycetaceae bacterium
AATGCTTTTTGTTGGGTAATCTTTTGTAAAAAACGTGGTTTTTCGAGGTTGCCAAGAAAAATATCCATATTCAGATTTTCACACTGGAATCATACGCTATATCCTCAATGAAGAGAACGGGAAAAAAACACTGCCGTTTTACAAATACATTCAATCTGTTCCTCAACATGAAATTCCGGAAAAACTTTGGATAAAATATTCACAAACTTTCGATGAGATATTTCCTCCCCAAAAATCAATGCAAAGAGGAAAATCAAAATTTCATTCGATCTGTGAAATCGTTGAGAATGCGGAAGTTATCTACAAACAGATCTACAATATCAAAGCGTTGCTTCAATCAGAAATACAAATTGATGAACTTGAGGATCTGTTGAGAAATTTACTCAAAGAGCATCCGATCTCAACATGGAGAGAGAAAGACTTTCAACCTTATGCCTCACAGATCCGAAGCCTGATCCGTCTATATGACTGGATGAAATTTAAAAAAGAAAAGGGAATCGCTGACAAACTGTAGGAAGTCATCCGCATCTGCCAGAAATTCCCAAATGTAATGTAGGGGACACAGTGCGCAACTACACCCTTACTTTAAATTTTACAAAACATGCAAAATAATTCAAGGGGGGGAATGCGAAAATTTTAATTTTTTAATTCCCCCTCTCTATGGAGAAAATTTATGAAACTCACATCATGCATGACTTCCAAAGGACTGCGGGCGGCTGCGGTCGTGGAGGATGGAAAGAAGCTCGTCGTTTTCGACTGCTCCGTCAAGGAACTTTTTGAACAGGAAAACTGGCTGGAAAAAGCGAAAAAGTTCGTTGAGGATACCCTCACGGCACGGCGTCCGCCCTGTGTCGCCGCGATGGAAGATACGGAACTTCTTCCGCCGGTCCCGGATCCGCAGAAGATCGCCTGCGTCGGTCTGAACTATGCCGATCATGCCGCGGAAACCGGAGATTCCGTCCCGGACCATCCGGTCATCTTCAACAAATTCCCGACTGCACTGAGCCAAAACGGTGCCGTCGTGCCGCTCCCTGCCGTCTCGGACAAGATCGACTACGAAGCGGAACTGGTCATCGTCATCGGCAGGAAAGGGCGAGATATTTCCCCGGACTGTGCGATGGAATACGTCGCGGGCTACTGCTGCGGAAATGACGTCTCGGCACGCGACTGGCAGATGCGTCCCCCGGCGAGACAGTGGTTTCTCGGAAAAACGTTCGACGGTTTTGCGCCGATCGGTCCGTGGATCGTGACACCGGATGAGATCCCGGATCCCCACACGCTCAAGATCCAGATGCGCCTCAACGGTCAGGTCATGCAGGATTCCAGCACGAGCCGATTCATCTTCAGCGTCCCGTTCCTGATCCACTGGATCTCGCAGGTCTGTACGCTTCTGCCCGGCGATCTGATCTTCACCGGAACGCCTCCGGGAGTCGGAATGGGGCGCGATCCTCAGGTCTTTTTGAAGTCCGGCGACGTCTGCGAGGTCGAGATCGAAAAAATCGGCGTCCTGCGCAATGAGTTCCGTTAAAAATGCGTTCCGTTAAACCCGGACACTCCGCCATACCATTCCCCCGCAGTACCGAAAAGTCCGGTTTTCTGCGGGGTTTCTGAAAAAATTTTCCACTCTGGACTGTACAAAAGACGAAAATTCTGCTAAACTCTCCTCCACAGTATTTTCGAAAACATTCCATGAAACGAAATACTCCGAAAAATCGGATGATTTTGCCTGAACAGGATAAAAAACAGATTCACGCAGGAGACAGAAACGCAGTGAAGCCGGAAGATTTTGGTCTGAAAAACGATTGGGAACCGGAAGTTTCGGGGACAGGATCCCCTGACGCAGAAAGTCCGCTTTCAGACAGTTCGGTTTTGGGATCTCTGGAGGATGAAGTACTCTGGAACCCGAAAAACGGTGAAGGTTCAACGCGCGAACTGTTTGAGAGTTCCGTCAGTTTCCTTTCCAGTCTGATCTTCCACCTCCTTCTGCTGATCGTTCTCCTTCTCTGGAGTTCCGCGATCCCGCAGGGAACAGGAACGGCACTGCGCATTCAGATGGAATTCACGGAATGGGAAGAAGATGCCGAGACATGGGATGAGATCGAAGACATGGAGGCGGCCGTCCTGCTCGAAACAGAGGAAGAAACCGGAGAAACAGCCGAGGAAGAGATCCTTCTGGAAGACGTAATGGAAACAGAAGAACCGGAGGAAAACGCCTCGGAAACGGAGCTGGAGACGGAAATTTCAGACGCAGAAAAAGAGGCGGAAGAAGCTTTTGAGTCGCTGGACCTGACGGACGCATCTCCCGCAGACCCGAATGAGACCGGGAAAGAATCTCCTGCAGATGAATGGAGTCCGACGCCGACCCGCACCGGTGAACAGGAAAGCTGGACTCCAATGGGAGGAGGCCGTTCCTTCCCGACCGGCGGCGGGATCGGTCCCCGTACTGACGCGGCAGCCCGAAGGAAGATGCTGGAATCTGCGGGAGGAAACGACCAGAGCGAACGTGCGGTAGAACGCGGACTTGCCTGGATCGCGAGGCACCAGCAGTTTGATCCGAAGAAACGCTACTTCGGCAGCTGGAGCTTCGACCTTTCCCGGTTCGGTACGCC
>CAZRGJ010000519.1:0-2608 GCA_964599445.1 uncultured Planctomycetaceae bacterium
TTCTGGCCGACATCATCCATGAACTTCAGCTTCCGATCCCCGTTTACTGTGCACTGGGGCAGGATATTCTTGGGAACTGGCAGTTCCACACGCTCACGTTCCGAGCGGTGGCCTCCATGCGGAAACTTTTGGAGTGGTTCAAGTCCTCCTGGCCGCACTTTGACAGAATGCTGCTCGTGAAGGGACCGAAGTGGATCAATGAGCGCGGCGAAGCACGGCATTTCTCGCTTTTGAAAGGACTGGCGCTCCGTAAATTGAAGGAGTACGCGACCCCCGGATCTGACGGCGGAAAACTTTCGGTCGAAGACGTCGAACGGCTTGCGCAGAGCGAGAATCCGACGGAAATGGAAGAAGGGGCGAAAAGCGTCATTCTGCAGATCTGTCCGGAAGAAAAACTCGGAAAAGGGAATCTGTGCATTCTCTCGTCGCTGGAGACCTCTAAATCCCGCAACAAATACGACCACAACAAACGGCGCAAATCCCGCGTGACGGAAGAAACGATCGAGTACGTGGACGCAGACGATTTCGACGGCCTCGACGAAGACGGCGATCAGATCCGAGTGGAAAAGAATACGCCCCGCAGCCGTTCAGGAAATTCCTCCCGTGAAGGTTCCCGACGCGGTTCCCGTGAAGAAAATTCCAGTCGCGGAAAAACATTTGAAGAATGCAGGAATGGAAACCGAGCCGGCAATTCACGCGGCAAGGATCGCGGCAATTCACGCGGCAAGGATCGCGGGAACAGTCGGGGATTCGGCAAAAAACGCTAAGTCCCAGGGAACCGGCCCCAGAACAGGCCCAGAGAAACGGCTCTGGAATGGAATTCTCTGACGGTTTCAGACGCCCTTCGGCAATACGCAGGCCTCGGCGCACATAGGACTCAGCCGTACGCTGGATTTCGACCGGCAGACGGTCTGAAACCGTAGTCTGTGAGGATAGAATCTGAAGGACTCAGGTCCTGGAAATTTCCGAACAGGTCAGAGAATGTGGAGGTTCAGAAAAAATGAACGATTTCGACAAAAAGATGATGGCGCGTGCACTGGAACTTGCACGCCGCGGACAGGGATGCGTGGAACCGAATCCGATGGTCGGCTGTGTGCTGGTTTCTCCGTCCGGCGAGATCCTCGGAGAAGGCTGGCATCAGAAGTACGGCGGAAATCATGCGGAAGTCAATGCACTTCTGGATGCGAGAGAACGCGGAATTTCCGTGGAAGGCGCAACGGCGTACGTGACGCTTGAACCGTGCAGCCACTACGGCAAAACTCCGCCGTGTGCACTTGCGCTGTGCGAGGCAAAAGTCGCCCGTGTCGCGGCCGCCATGCGCGATCCGTTTCCAAAGGTCGCCGGCGGCGGATTTCGTTTTTTGGAAGAGGCGGGAATCGCAGTTTCAGTCGGGATCCTGGAAGAGGAAGCACGAAAGCTGAACGCACCGTATCTCAAGCTCGTCCTGACTCAGCGTCCCTGGGTGACTGCGAAGTGGGCCATGACACTGGATGGAAAAATTGCGTCCCGGACCGGGTCCAGCCGATGGATCTCCTCGAAAGAGTCACGGGAATTCGTTCATCAGACCCGGGCGAGAATGGACGCGATCCTGGTCGGAGCTGGAACCGTTTTGGCCGACGATCCGATGCTCAATGCGCGTCCCGAAAGCGGAACCATTCACCGTCAACCGCTGCGTGTTGTCGCGGACGCACGTCTGGAAACTCCTCTGGGATCCCGACTGGTCCAGACTGCACGGGAACTGCCGGTCCTGCTTGCTGTGGGAGCGGATGTTTCGGAAGAAAAGACGCTTCCATATCGTAAGGCCGGCTGCGGGATCTTTCGTTTTTCAGAAGGATCTGCCGCATTGGGTTCCCGAGCAAAACAGATGGCGGAACTTTTGGATGAACTGGGCCGTCGGCGTCTGACGAATCTGCTCGTAGAGGGAGGAAGTACCGTACTGGGTGCACTGCTGGACCTTCAGGCGATCGACGAGGTAAATGTTTTCGTAGCTCCAAAACTCTGCGGCGGCCGGAACGCATTCACCCCCATTGGAGGAACAGGGCTTGCGCAAATGGAAGATGCATTCCAGCTTACGGACGCACAGACGCAGATCTTGGGCGGAGATATTTTGTTGACCGGACGGCTTCGATCTCCGGACCAGACTACTCTATTGGGAGAGCTGGCCGCAAATCTCCGTCAGGCGTAAATTTTCGACTCCGGAACGCGGTCCTGGTTTAAACGTCTGCGTCATGGAGCTCTTTTAGTCCGAAATTTTCAACTTTATCCGAATTTTTTCAATCAGAAAGGCAAAAGCATGCACGATACGATCCAGGAGATCCTTTCCCGCGGAGTTCAGGTCCTTGACGGAGCGTGGGGAACGCAGTTTCAGCAAAAAGGTCTTCCGCTCGGTCAGAGTCCTGACCTCTGGAATATTGAGCAGCCGGAAAAGGTTTTGGAAGTGGCGAAAAGCTACGTTGATGCGGGCAGCGATCTCATCATCACGAATACTTTTGGGTGCAGCGTCCTCACTCTGAAAAAAAGCGGCCAGGAATCCCGCGTGCATGAACTCAACGAAGCCGGTGTCCGCCTCTCGAAACAGGCTGCCGGAGACCAGGTGAAAGTCTTTGCG
>CAZRGJ010000520.1:0-2596 GCA_964599445.1 uncultured Planctomycetaceae bacterium
TCAGGTCCACACCATTCTGGGCTTCCGGAATAAGGACCTGGTGATCCTGGAAGACGACTTCCGTGCCGTCAGCTTTCTTCGCCGTGACGGTCAGCGTCTGCGCGGGCTGGAGCGTCTTCATGTCGAACGCAATGTCGAAGACTTCTTCACCCGTCAGACCAAGACTCTGCCAGGTCTCGCCGTTCTGGAACTGAAGCGGAAGGACGCCCATACCGACCAGATTGCTGCGGTGGATGCGCTCGTAGCTCTGCGCGATGACCGCACGCACTCCGAGCAGGCACGCGCCTTTCGCCGCCCAGTCACGACTGGAACCGGTCCCGTATTCCGCGCCGGCAAGCACGACGAGCGGAACGTTCGCTTCGCGGTACTTCACGGCTGCATCGTAGACGGACATTTCCTCGCTGCCGGGCATGAAGCGCGTCACGCCGCCTTCCGTGCCGGGTGCGAGCAGGTTACGCAGGCGAATGTTCGCGAACGTACCTCGCGTCATCACGCGGTCATTTCCGCGGCGGGAACCGTAGCTGTTGAACTCTTTCTGTTCCACGCCGTTTCCAAGGAGGAACAGACCGGCCGGGCTGTCCTTTTTGATGGCGCCGGCGGGAGAAATGTGGTCCGTCGTGATCGAGTCGCCGAGCGCGAGCAGGACGCGGGCCGAGCGGATCGAGTAGTCCTTTTCCGCATCGTATTCGGCCGTCATTTCGGTCATGAACGGCGGTTCCTGAACGTACGTGCTCTTCAGATCCCACGGGAAGAGGTCGGAATTTCCGGCAGGGATGGCATTCCACTGCTTCATTCCCTCGTCCGTCGTGTTCGGGTCGCACTCAAAAACGCTCGCGTAGCGGTTCGCGAACATTTCGGGAAGCACGGAGGTCTTTTCCGCCTCGGCGATCTCCTCGTTCGTCGGGAAAATGTCGCGCAGATAGACCGGTTCGCCGTTCGGATCCGTTCCCAGAGGCTGCGTCTCGAAATCAAAATCGACCGTACCGGCCAGCGCGTAAGCGACGACCAGCGGCGGACTGGCGAGGTAGTTCGCCTTCACGAGCGGGTTGACGCGGCCTTCAAAATTGCGGTTTCCGCTCACGACGGCCGACGCGACCAGTTCATTTTCCGTAACGGCTTTCCCAACGTTTTCGATGACCTGCCCGCTGTTTCCGATGCACGTCAGACAGCCGTAGCCGACCGTCTGAAATCCGAGCTGATCCAGAGAATCACTCAGACCTGCCTTGTCGAGGTAGTCCGTCACGACGCGGCTTCCGGGAGCCAGGGAGGTCTTGACCCACGGCTTCGAGCGGAGGCCTTTTTCCACGGCGTGTTTCGCAAGAAGACCAGCAGCGAGCATGACGCCCGGATTGCTCGTGTTCGTGCAGGAGGTGATCGACGCAATGACCACCGCACCGTGACCGATCGTGCTTTCGCTTCCGTCCGCGTTCGCGACCGTTCCCGTCCGTTTCGCGGCCGTCTCATCCAGCGCGAAACCGCGTTTCTCGACCGGAGCGGCGAGAGATTCGGCAAATTTTGCCTTCATGTTCGACAGAAGGATGCGGTCCTGCGGACGTTTGGGACCTGCGAGGCACGGCTCGACCGTCGAGAGCTCCAGCGTGAGGACCTTCGTGTACTCCGGAGTCGGCGCGTCCGGCGTGCGGAAGAGTTTCTGCGATTTCGTGTAGTTTTCCACCAGCGCGACTTCCTCGGCCGTGCGTCCGGTCTGACGCAGATAGTCGATCGTCTGTTCGTCGATCGGGAAGAATCCCATCGTCGCGCCATATTCCGGACCCATGTTCGCCAAAGTCGCGCGGTCCGCGAGTTTCATCGTCGGGACGCCTTCGCCAAAGTATTCGACGAATTTGCCGACGACGCCTTCCTTACGCAGCATCGCAGTGATCGTCAGGACCAGGTCCGTTGCCGTGACGCCAGGTTTGAGTTTGCCGGTGAGTTCCACGCCGATGACGTCCGGAAGCAGCATGTAGAGCGGCTGACCGAGCATCACGACTTCCGCTTCGATCCCGCCGACACCCCAGCCGAGAACGCCGAGACCGTTGATCATGACCGTGTGGGAGTCCGTGCCGACGAGCGTGTCGGGGAACGCGACTTCTTCACCGTTTTCGTCCTTCTGCAGGAAGACGCATTTCGCGAGATACTCAAGGTTGATCTGGTGAATGATCCCCATGCTCGGCGGGACAGCCCGGAAATTGTCGAGGGTGTTCTGCGCCCAGCGGAGAAGTGCGTAGCGTTCGCTGTTGCGATGGAATTCCAGCTCAAGGTTCTTCGCAAACGCATCGCAGGATCCGAAATAGTCCGTCTGGACCGAGTGGTCGATGACGAGATCCACGGGAACGAGCGGATTGATCTTCTTCGTGTCGCCGCCGAGACGCTCCATCGCACTGCGCATCGCCGCGAGGTCCACCACACACGGAACGCCGGTGAAGTCCTGCAGAATGACGCGCGCCGGCTTGAACGGGATCTCCATTCGTTCGCCGTTCGGCGTCCAGGCCGCGATGTTCCGGATGTCTTTTTCGCAGACTTCAAAATCGTCGCAGTTTCTCAGCGCAGATTCAAGCAGGATTCGGATCGAGTAGGGGAGCTTGTCCAGATCGGT
>CAZRGJ010000521.1:0-2594 GCA_964599445.1 uncultured Planctomycetaceae bacterium
AGAAACATCTTGAAAGTTGTTTCTCCCTCAGACTCCCTCTTCAAGAACTTTTTAAGATTTTTTTGGGGGTTTGGTTTATTGGGCAGCTTCGCACATCGTCTTCATCCAGCTTTTGAATATGCGCCAATGACCCGCCGTCGTCGGATGCACACTGTCCCAGACCCAGTATTTCGGATCCGGTGCGGAATCGTAGACCGAGTCGAAATCTTCCTGAAGCGGCACAAAAACCGCATTGTGGCGTTCCGCCATTTTGCGGACGATCTGGCGGTAGGCGTCTTTGACTTCCCCCTGAGAGTTGCGCCAGAGCGGTTCCATGAGGATCAGACGTACGTTCGGAAGGCGCTCGCGCGTGAGTTTCAGGAGGGAATCGTAGCCTTCTTCGTATTCTTCCGGTGTCCGTCTGCGGCCGTGGTCGTTGACTCCGATCATGATGCAGAGGACGTCGGGCTGAATGGCGAGCGTGTCGTTTTCCCAGCGGGCGTGGAGTTCCCGGAGCGTGTTTCCGCTGACGCCGCGATTTACGAATGTCCAGTTCTGTTCCGGATATTGTGCGCCAAGATACGACGCGATGAGGTAAACGTAGCCGTGGCCGTGAATGTGGTTTGGGTCTTTATTGCGGCCGCGGTTACCGTCCGTGACGGAGTCACCCTGGAAAAGGATGACGGCATCTTTCGGGAAAAGATTTTTTTCGGCCGGATCCGGAGTCTGCGCGGAGAGAGAATGGGGCAGGCTCACAAAAAACGCAGCCAAAAGCACGGCGAAAAGTGCCGGGAGGGGACGGGAAAGGATCTTTTTCATGATTCGGGTCCTTTGGAAAATTTAAGGGTGGGAAATGGAAAAAAGATCCTGAAAATGCGCATCTCCAGGATCTTTTCGAGACAAAATTCTTTAGCGGGATGCTTTTTTTGCGGCGCACGGCAAAAACTCCGCCTGCGATCCCCAGAAGCATCAGCGTCCAGGCCGCCGGTTCCGGAACGCTGGTACTGGAACCCGCGAAAAGAAGCGGATTCAGGTACATCGCGTGGTCAGAAGTCGTCGCAGGGCCGGCAAGTGCCATGAGCGTCAGATAGTCGGCTTCGGTTCCGAGATCCAGCGCGATGTCGACCGGATTCGCGCGCGTCGCGCCGTCCGGCATCGTTTCGGGAAGTTCGAGGATCCAGAGGTCATCGTCCGAAAGCGTCACGCCGATCTCTTCCCCCTGAAGATACGCGGCCAGAATACCGTCATCCGCGTCGGAGAGCAGGACCAGCGAGTAGACGTTTCCGTAATTCTGTGAAGAACAGTTCGCCATCGTGTAGGCCGTGTCGAACTGGAGTGTCGTGTCGTCCGAGATCGCGAGGGCATCGCGCAGTTCGTTCAGGTCGTACGTAATGAACGCATTGGCGTGCATTCCGATCGCGCCGCCCAGCACATAGCCGTCCGGAGCGGTCAGGACTGTGTTGTCGTTTCCGCAGACATTTGTCTTGATGGAGCCCCATTTTTCCGCAGCGTTGGCGTGGAGGTTCGTGTTGGCCGTCAGGTCCAGCGTAATGCCGGTGCCGGTCAGATCGACCTGGACTTTATTGTTTGCGAGGCAGAAATTATCCGCTGCCGCGATCCCGTCGCCGTTCCCGCCGTTCGCAGTCGTACCGTCCGCGCTGCCTTGCCCTTTCAGGGCGTTCTCGAACGTGTTGCCGATCAGGTCGTTCAGATAGAGCGCGTCTGAAGTGTTTACTCTATGGAGCGCGGCGATCTGTTTCGCGGTCAGCACATTATCGTAAATGCGCACTTCATCCAGCGACATGTTGGCCGGCACATTGTAGTCGTCCCCTTTGCAGCCGAACAGGACGGAAGTATACGCTTTGAACGGATTGTTTTGGAACGTTTCGAGGGTCTGCTCGCCCGCAAGGACACCATTAATGTACTGTGCAATATGGCCGGTTTCATAGTCGCGAGTGAAGGTGAGCATGGCCCAATCGCCAGTCGTGAGCGATTGGGTGGATGTGAGGCTCGTGCGGATATTGCTGTCATTCGTCGTATTTCCATCTTTTGCGGCACTCAGATAGGAAACCAGCTTTCCGCTTGAATTGGCGTAAAACTGGTAGGACCACTGTTGTGTCCAGTCACCAAAAATGGGAGTCCAGCCGCTGGAGTTGAAGGAATCGAAATTGACCCAGAGGTTGATCGTATAGTCGCCGGAATAGAGATTCGCGAGGGTGTCCGAAACACTGTTTGCCGCGTCCCCCTGCGAAACCAGAAGATTTCCCTGATTGGCGAGCGTCACGCTCGTGGAGCCGAAAACGCCGTCGGTACCGAATTTGACGTAGTTGACGTCGGTCGTCGCATTATTGCGGTAATGCGCGTCTGCCGAAAGGCCGGAGACGGAATCCGCAGCCGAAAAGGAACCGGCGGCTTCATCGAAATTCCAGTAACTGACCAGGTCCGCGCGGACTGCGCCTGTGCTCAAAAGGAGCGCTCCGGCGGAAAGGAGGATCTTTTTCATGGAGGACATGGAACACCTTCCTGAATGCTAAAACACAAAACAACTTAACCTGTTTAGTATATTCCGATCGTTTCAGATTTCAAGCAGATTTTGGGATCTGAGAGGATTTTTT
>CAZRGJ010000522.1:0-2583 GCA_964599445.1 uncultured Planctomycetaceae bacterium
GGCGCGGCTTGGCGGGCTCAATCTTCACGGCTCCATCCTCCCTAAATATCGCGGTTCGGCTCCCGTACAGTGGACGCTCCTTAATGGAGATGCAGAAGCCGGCGCAACGGTCATCCACATTACGCCGGAAGTTGATGCCGGACCGATGCTTTCCATCGTGCGGACTCCTGTTGAGGAAAATGAAACGGCAGACGTGCTGGAAACCCGGCTTGCGGAACTTGGGGCACCGGAAGTCCTTCGGGCGATCGATGCGCTGGAGATCGATCCGGAACATCTTGCTGCCGCAGTCGTGCAGGATGCCTCTCTGTCTTGCGGGGCACCAAAGATCCGGAAACATATGGCCCAGATCGACTGGACGCTTTCTGCCGCGGAGATCCGAAATCGTGTTCGTGCTTTTGAACCCTGGCCCCGTACTTTCACCACATGGCAGAAATCGGAAAAGAAACCGCCCATACGTCTGATTCTCCTTCCTGTTCCGGAGATCCTTTCCATGGAAGTTCCGGAGGGAACGGTTCCCGGTACGGTTTTGGAAGTGGGGGAAGTGCTCGCAGTCGCGACAGGAAACGGTGTCCTCGGCATCCGTCAGCTTCAACCCGCCGGCAAGAAACCGCAGTCTGTTTTCGATTTTCTCTGCGGAAATGCGATCCAGCCTGGTGATGTTTTGAAGTAGCTGTTCGGAACCTCTCAGAAGCCGTCGAAATGACGGCTTTTTTCTTATCTTAAGGAGTGGATCTGGAGTGTCTGCTGTGGTTTTTTCATGACGCGCTCAGCTGGAAGTATGGCATTCGTGTAGAAGCGCGACATGCGCATCCCGTCAGGATGGATCCGGCTCTTACGTGTATGTTTTGCCGCTTGGAGTGCTTGCCTTTCTTCCAAAATAAAACGTCTCTGATTTTTTTGGCCGCAGACAGGAGTGAAGAGGAATGGCGAAGATCCATTGGTATGCAAAAGTACTTTCTCTCGTGGGATTTTGGTGTGGGCTTCTCGTGCTCATGGGGACTATCTGGGGAGAAGATGGGATCCTGAGAGATCCGCTCTCCTCCAAGACGCTTCGGATCGAGTTCATTCCAGAGATGGACGAGATACGGATCGGTGAAAAATGGAGAGCACAGGTCGAATTGAATCGCCGTGAGGAGTCTGTATTTCAAGGGTCCTGGGATAAAAATTTCTCTCTCATCCAGCGTGCGGTGACTCCTGATGCGGTGCGGGAGATCTCTCGCTGGTCGCGGGATGAAATGGAAAATTTCCACTACGTGACGCTTCCCAAACCGGCGCAGACGCATTGGGAAACAGTTCGGCACGATTCTCGAAAGACCCTTTTTTTGCGCCGTGCCCGGCTTGATCCGCTTCCGTCGGCTCCTCAAATGAAACGTGAACTGACTGCGTATGCACTTTTTGATTCCAGAACGGGAAATATCGTCTGGGTCGGGATCACCATTCAGAGTCGGCTTCTTCCGGAAGAAACCAAAAATCGCTGGTGGTTCTTTTAGGATGCGAAATTTTCGTCTGAAAAAGAACACCGGGCGGGGAATTTTGCCGGGTACATTTCCAGACGTTTGGATTTCCCGTTGGCTTATGTGTCGGTTGGGAAAATCATGCATGAAAAAGACAGCGTATTGGAAAACACGCTGCCTGGAAATTTCCAAAATTTTTGAATTTTAAATTTTTTCGAAACTTTTTGATGGTGTGGGACTCGCAGATCAACCCACGAGCGAGAAGACGACCGGCGTACCGCCGATGGCTTCAATGAATTCTTCAAAGATCCGCAGATCAAGAGCCGTTGCGCAGGCACTTTCCGGGTGGAACTGTGTGCCGATGGCGAACCAGTCGTCGATTTCAGATTCGATCGCTTCAATGACACCATCCGGAGAGGTCGCGGAGACGATGAATCCCGGAGCCACTTCATTCACGGCCATGTGGTGGCGGGAGCAGACTCGGATCTCGGAATCGCCGTAGATCTTCTCCATCAGCGAGCCGGGCACGACATTCAGCGTGTGGCGGTGGACCGACGTGTGGCGGTCGAAATGGGGCATCGCTTTCGGGAGGTCGATCGGAATATGGAAGAACAGGGAACCGCCCATGGTCACGTTCAGAAGCTGCATTCCGGCTCCAATGGCAAGAAGCGGGATCTTCTGTTCTGCGACGACACGCATAAGCATCCGGTCGAAATCTTCACGGCGGACCGGCATCGGACGGACGGTGGAATGAAGGACGTAGCCGTCACGGCGGGAATCCAAATCGCCACCCCCGATCATGACGATACCGTCCAGCTTTTTCAGAATCTGACGCAGATCTTCTTCGTTCTGCATCGGCGGGAGAATGACCGGAATGCCTCCGGCACGCAAAATCGACTCATAGTAACCGGCCCAGACGTAACTGAAAGCTTCTTTATCCCCCTTGGCTTCCAAGAAATCTGCATTGATCCCGATGACCGGTTTTTTTCCGAATTGCATTTAACTTCCTCCTGAATAAACGCGTGCAAGCCCGCACAAAAGCGGTTCCTGATTTCGCCCCCCTTCCATCTTCACCCCTCCTCCATGATGGGCTGAAAAAAGAAGACCCAAACTTTTCGCGTCCTTTTCT
>CAZRGJ010000523.1:0-2583 GCA_964599445.1 uncultured Planctomycetaceae bacterium
AGAAGAGGAGAGAAAATAGTTTCCTCCCTTAATTTCTCCCACCCCGAAGGTCAGCGGCCCACGGCCTTCGGGGTGGTTTGAAACTCAAAAACATGCCCCGCACACACGGTCGAAATGATAAAAAATTCCGCGTTCAGGCCCACTGGGGTGCTGTGTGATCGATGATGGGGCGGCTATTGTATCCAGAAAGAATCCCAATAAAGAAGGAGTGAAGATGTGAACATGAAGAAGCAGATCCCTCATGCTCAATGGCGGTTTCTCACGGAGGAATCGTCTGAGTGGGTCCGGACCGGGACGATCAGTGCGTCGTGCCGGGATGCGATCCTGGAACGCTACGAGACCGCGATGAAACGCGATTCTCTGCAGAAACTCGGACTGGTGACGGTCCTGTCGCTGGCGATGCTGCTTTTCGGAGCGTCGGTCCTGCTGGTCATCAGCCACAACTGGGCGTCGTTCACGGCTTTTCAGAAACTCTCGATCGTCTTCGGAGCGTTTTCTGCTGCGTGGGCGTCTGGAGCGGCTTTCGCATGGCGGAAACATCCGATCCTTTCCGAAACCGCGTTTTTCTTCTCCGCGATCCTCTTCGGAGCCGGCATCTGGCAGATCTCGCAGATATTTCACGTTCTGATCGACGTGCAGGAGGGGATCTTCCTCTGGAGTCTGGGGGTTTTTGCTCTTTCTCTGGCGATGCGGACACCAGTCGTGTCGATCTTCACGGCCTGCCTGCTTGCGTATGGAGTTTCGGACCGGTTTTGGTACTTTCCGTGCTTTTCGATCTATGATGTCGAAATTCCGCTTCTCGCACTCATCGGACTTCTTTCATCCCGTGCGTTCGGAAGATCGGAACGTTCTGCGTCGGTCGTCCGGTTTTTCTGGTTTCTCGCGCTGGGGTGGTGGTTTTTCATGCTGCCGATCCGGGCGGAGTTGAAGGACTGCCTCTCGTTTTACTTTGCGGCGCTGGGACTTCTGCTGAATCTCATTCCGCGCCTGCACGCACATTTGCGGGAGAAACCGATGAACGGCGGCTCGCAGTTCTTCACCGTGTGCGGAACGCTGATGCTGGGGTTTGCCATGATCCCGTACTCTTTCCATCGTGTTTGGGAGCATCTTTATATTCGCTGCGACATTCCGTTCTTCCTGCCGGTCTGCTGCGGGATCTTTTTCCTTGCGCTTCTGACCGTTCTGGGACTTTCCCTGAAAAAGGGGACCGCGTTTCTGAAAGAGACCGCGTTTCTCTTCATTTTGGGAGCGTACCTGACGTTTATGCTGCTGTGCGCGTCTTGTCATGAAATGTTTTTAGACTTGACGACGGTCTCTGCGGAATATCTTCTCGCGCTGACGTTCCTGCACAATATTTTCATGATGGGGCTGGGTCTGCACTTCCTGAATCTCGGTCTGCACCGTGTTTTGACCTCCTCCTTCATCTTCGGAGTGCTGTACTTCATTCTGTGGGCGGTCCTGCGGTATGCGGACCTCTTCGGTGAGGCGGGCGGAATGCTTGGCGCGGCGGCGATCTTCTTCGTCTGCGGTCTGTTTCTGTGCGGCGTTTCATGGAAATTCATGAGAAAAAAACAGACACAAAATGCTCAGGTTTCGGAAATTCAGGAAGGAGGCCGTTGATGAAGCGTCGAATTTATCTGGGAGTCGTTTTTCTCGCGCAGGCCGTGTTTTTCGCGGGGCTGCTCTGGTACGCAAATCTTCCGTTCGGTCCGGAGGCGGTCGAGATCGTCGTGCGGACGGAGCCGATCGATCCGAGGGACTATTTCCGGGGAGATTACGTGATCTTGAACTACGAATTCAGCCGGAGACCGGAATCTAATGGAGCCGGCACAGTCTACGCGATCCTTGAGCAGGATGCCGACTCGCACCTCTGGAAACGGGTCGGCTGGAGCGATACGCTCCCCGAACGGAACCGCCCGGACGCAAAGCGGGCCGCCATTCGCGGAAAATACACGAAATGGCAGCATATCCGATACGGGATCGAGAAATTTTTCGTAGAGGAAGGGACCGGGAAAGAGATCGAAAACGCGGGAAATCTTTGGTTTTTCACGGACAGTCAGCCCCGTCAGGAGGTGGAGGTGACACTGCGTGTGATGCCGGATGGACGCGCAGCCGTGAAGGATGTGAAGCTCGTGGACGCCGATCCGCCGATCGAATTTTTCCCCGCGCCGCTCGTGAATCCGTAACGTAAGTCCTGTTAAATTCAAACAGTATGGCATTTTTCGCAAAACGCCATGCTGTTTTTTTATTTTAAATCGTAACGAAAAAGCAAACCTTGCCATCATGTTAAAATGCGGGGGGGGTGTGAACTCTGAGGATTTAGATAAAAATTTTTAAAATATGAACGCAATTTTACGATAAAATTACGTAGTACCGGATTATTTCGTTTTATTCGTGTGAGCGATGAAACGGAAACAAGTCAGACATCCGGGACCATCAAACATTTCATTAAATGAGGTAAAATTATGAAAACCAACACAACTAAACTTCGCCGTGCATTGGAAACATTCGCCAAGACCGGCAAAATCACCCTCACAGCCTCCGCGCTGATGGCCCTCGCCCTTGCAACAGTATCTGCGGATG
>CAZRGJ010000524.1:0-2577 GCA_964599445.1 uncultured Planctomycetaceae bacterium
CATTGTGGTGGGAGTGTGCCTTTTCGGCTCCCCAGCTCCATCCCAGCTGCATGGCAGACCAGGGCGTGTTGGAGACGTCGTTATGCGCAATCGTGTTGAATTGTGCCATTCCGGCGAGGAAGATCCCGCAGGCGGAATGGAAAAGCTCGCCGGTGTGGTGGATCAGGTTGTTTTCGATTCGGTTTTTGCGCGTGACGGCGAGTTCATGCGGAGTTCCCTGCGGGACCGCCGGCAGACTGATGCCGCCGGCACCCGTGTCGAAAATGTGGTTTTGGAAGATCGTGTTTTCGACGCAGCCTTCCAGAAGCGTGATGCCGTTTTCGCCGAGGTGGGAGAACTCGCAGTGTTCGATCCTGCTGTGTGCCAGACCGACGGCGTTGATCGCTCCGCGCTGCGTGTGGGCACCCTGCACGCTGTTTTCGTACTCCGGTGAAAGGTCGGCGTCCGAATATGAAAAGACCAGGTTACGGAACGTGAGCCATTCCACGAGTTTGCCGTTTTCCCAGTCACCGCGTATTTCGATGAGCCAGCGCGGACAGACCGTCAAAAGAACGGCATCCCGGGAGAGATCCTCATCTTGCTGCGGAATGTAGAAAACGCGGCCTGCCTTCCGGTCAAAGTACCATTCTCCGGGGGCGTCGAGAGCCACACGGCTGTTTTCGACGTGCCAGCGTGCGTGATTCGGCGGGTAGAAACTGCCTGCACTGCGTGGAAATTTTACGACGCCGGTCGTCGGATCGTAGTCGGCGATGCGGTTGAACGACGTGCTCCAGTACTGGTAGGTCATCAGCTGAACGTCCGGCAGGATCTTTCCGTCCGCATCGTAAATATACGGATCCAGATCGCCCGGTTTGAGACGGTACTCCATGCACTTCCGGTCTTTGCAGACAGCTCGTTTTGCCCAGAAATAGGAGGCGGTGAAGTTTTCTGGATCCCAATTGGGTGCACGTGCCCGGATCGCTCGGCGAACGTCAAGCGACGGATCCGGGAAGTTGGCCGTTTGGGGGAGTTTGGAGACGATTCGCGGGGCGGAGTATGTCGCGGATCCTGCATTGGGAGAAACGGGGCGTTCGATGAAGAGCTGCGTGCCAGCCTCAGGATCCGAAACAGAGCAGGGGGCAGAAAAGAGACTGTTTCCTTCGTTTCGCCAACCGGTCAGACGCACCGCTCCCGAAATGACGGCACGTTCCCCGGCTTTTCCCTGCCAGACGACCGGAGATGCGGACGTCCCGGAGTCCTGCGGCTCGAAGAGCAGGGGAGTTTCCAGAATGTAGGTCCCGCCGGCCATCTCGACGGTGACGCTTTCGGCCGGAGATTTCCCGCGAAATTCACGGACGGCGTCCCGTGCTTTTTTCAGCGTCGCGAACGGAGCTGAGGCGGAACCGTCGCCAGCATCAGAACCTGAGGGGGAAACGTAAAATATTTTGGCTTCCGCGTGAATGGAAGCGAGAGCCAGAATGCACAAGAACAGCATGGCATGAAGGGAAGGGAGCGGGCGGGATCTCATGGTTCATCCTCTTTCTTTAAGGCTGAAAATGGCGGGGCGAACTGGTGTGGCTCGCGGAAAATCGGATTCGCAGATAAAGTCTGCGTTCTTTATTTTAGCAAATCGCTGCCTGAATGTCAAGAGGCGAAAATTTTTTGGATCATTCAGAAACTTCAGCCGATTCGCAGACGTACATGGAAAATGGTTTTCTTCGACACAGAATCTATGAAAAGGGGTTATTTTGCAAAAGGATTTCAAATGTCTTTTTGCGTTTTTCTGTATTTTTCAGCATTTTTCAGGGGTTTTGTTTCGTTGGGGAGTTCTTCATGTGCCGTTCCAGCAGCAGAAACCGAAACGGATTTTAGGGCTGAATCATTTTTAGAGATCCCGCTTGACAAAATGCCGATGGTTTGGTAAAATGAAAAATGTTTTGGTAGACGAAGGAAAACTGTTTCAGACTGGGATGGAATTCCAGCCGGGTACATTTTCCATTCCCGTTTTTCATCGTGGGGAAAATATGAAAACAAAAGGGTTTACGCTCGTTGAGCTTTTGGTCGTCATTGCGATCATTGGAATGCTGATGGGACT
This sequence comes from uncultured Planctomycetaceae bacterium, assembly GCA_964599445.1. Classification (GTDB taxonomy): domain Bacteria; phylum Planctomycetota; class Planctomycetia; order Pirellulales; family Thermoguttaceae; genus RGIG3701. The sequence goes on from CAZRGJ010000524.1 coordinate 2,075, forward strand.
TCTGCTTCCTGCGGTGCAGCAGGCTCGCGAATCCGCAAGACAAATGCAGTGTACTAATAATCTGAAGCAGTTCGGAAGTGCGAGTCAGCAGCACGTCTCGGCGAACGGATGCTATCCTGGTGCGGGATGGTACTATCAGTTCGTCATGGATCCCGATCGCGGTGCCGGGGCGGACCAGCCGGGCGGGTGGATCTGTTCCATGATGCCGTTTCTGGAACTGAATACGCTTTGGACGCACCCCTCAGACGGGAAGCCCGGTACTGTGACAGACACGCAGAAAAACAGAGCGCGTGACGTCTGCCAGACTCCGCAGAGTATCTACCATTGCCCCTCGCGCCGAAAGTCCAAGCTCTATCCGACTCCCTCGACTTTCCAGAACTGCGCTGCGATGACTCAATGCGTGAAGATCGACTACGGCGGAAATCACGGATCGATCAATGTCCGCAGTGCCGATACGTATACTGATTGGGGCGGTACGTATCCGCGTCCGGGTTATGGAATGG
>CAZRGJ010000525.1:0-2568 GCA_964599445.1 uncultured Planctomycetaceae bacterium
AAAGAGAATTTAGGAGAAAGAGAATTTAGGAGAAAGAGAATTTAGGAGAAAGAGAATTTAGGAGAAAGAGATGGGGGTTCCTAAACTGCGAAATTTGGCCAATTTTACCGGACGCTCGCCGCGCCGGAGCATGTGGGCGGGGACTGCGGGAATTCTTTTGTTCCAGTTTTTCAGTCACTGGATCTTCTATAATGAGATGGATGCACTGAGAAGTTTCCTTTTCCGGGCACATCTGGAAGTGCATCTGCCGTGGGTCCTCTATCTGGAACTGCTGCTTCGCGGGCTGTGTCTTTGGGGAATCTTTTTTTTCCTTCCCGGATACCTTTTCCTTCAAATTCGCCGTCTGCACGATACTGGGTACCGCGGATGGTGGGTCCTGCTTTGGGTCTTTCCTTTCATTGCCGCACGGTTTGCCGAAAATTGGACGCAATTTTTCCTCATTGGGAGTCCCGCGTATCTTCTGTTTCTTTACCTTCTCCTGAAAAAAGGAATGCCGGGAGAGAACCGGTTTGACCTTTCGCGTTCTGCTGCAGTCCAGCTCGCGCAGCGGACGGTAAACTGGCTGACCGCCGGAGTGTTTGCGGCTGCGGTCCTGCTCCAGATCGTACCGTTTCCCCAAGACTGGCGGACGGTAGAGTCTGATTTCGTTCATCCTCGGGCAGGGGCGGATGAGCAGATCGACTATTTCGCGTCACTGACGGCAGAATATGAACCGGCGTTTCAGATCCCGGAGGAAAACGGTTTTCGCGTCCTGCTTGAATATTTCGCGCCGGACGTTTGGGGAACGCATCAGGCCAGCAGGCAGCGTCTGGGAGTTTCTGAAGAGATCCAGCCAGTCGGTAAATTCCAGCCTCCCTGCCGGTTTTGGGAGGAAAAAATCAAGGAAATGGAGGAACTGTACGTCTCTCGGCTCGATGAAGAAGACGGTGAAGAAGAGACGGATCTGCTGGATCTGGATCAGGTTTCCGAAATGGACTTGGAAGCAGAAAAGTACCTTAAATTTAACCTGGTGCAGCCGTGGAAAACGGAAGACTATCCCTTGGCGGCGGAGTACCTTCAGGAGTACGGAAATGCGCTGGATGTCATCGTGTGCGCCGTTGAGAAACCGTACCTGATGCCGTGCCTGGAAAATTTCTGGAATGCGCCGGAATTAACGCTGAACGAGATTGGAGACCTTGGGGAATCGGGACCGCTCATCCCTGTTTCGGAAGGACTTCTTTTGCGTTCCGGGTACTATTGGGGGGCAGGAAACCGTGCACTTGCCATTCGTGACTCACTCGCGCTTTGCCGTTTGGGGATCCATCTCCAAAAAATGCATTTCTTCCGCGACATCGAAGCCGGGATCCAGGCTGAAAGCTGCGGACTTTTCCAGCTTGCGCACTTCCTTTCCCGGCTGGAACTTACGCAGGAGGAACGTAAACTGCTGGAAGACGGCATCGCGGCACTGCCCGAGCCTCCGAAGTTTTCGGAGATCCTTCATCGGACCCAGTACCCTGTGTGGGCGTTGATCCAAAAGAAGTCCATGAATCGGCATCCTGTGCTTCAGCGGCAGGTGAATCGTCTTCTCCGTGACGTTGAGGATATGGCGAATGCGGAAACGGACGCAGAACACGAACAGATGATGGACCGAATCATGAAAAAAATGGTCCTCTGCGGTACACTTTACCCCAATGAAGGAACCTGGACGATGTTTCTGAGCAGATCCGGACGCACGGAACTTTTTTATTTCAGGATCTCGACGTTACTTTATCGAGATTTCAGTCAGCTTGGGGAGAATTGGTTTGAGCTTCGGAAAAAACGGTAAGACCTGGTCCTTAAGCTGAATGAAGAGGTCTGCGGGATGGAAAACGCCGCTGACGCAGAATGGATCCGGACCTCCAAAGACGCAGAAGAAGTCAATGAGACCAAAAGCGAAGAAAACGGTGGGCTGGAAACGGAGTCCGCAAGCGAAATTTAGGAGATCCGAGCGAAAAAGCCCGGGCGAGAATCAGGAAATTCAAACGAAATTCGAGTAGTTTTTAAGTGAAGTATCCTGCGCCGTCGAGGATCTGGCGGTGCGGATGCGTTTTTTTAATGGATCGATCGATTGATCGATCAGGAAATGGAGTCCCGCCAATGAAAAAACGATTTCTGTTCATTTTCTGTATCTGGGCAGTTTTTCTTGCGTGCGCGGATCTGCGTGCGGAAGAGAAAACCGGCTCGGCGGATCGTCCGGATATTTTTCCGCGTGAGTCTTTCGGAAAAGCTCTTGGACCTGCGCAGGTCTGGGACTTCACGAAAGGGGAACAGCCGTCAAATGGGAAACTGCGGAAATTCTCGCAGGTCCGCGAAGGCGCAGGCCTGATCCCAACGGCTCTGGAATTGGAAACGGAAGCCGGTTTCCGGGTGAGTTCGCCCGAAGATTTTGAGCTTCCGGACGCGTTTTTCTGGGAAGCGGAAGTCGTTCCGGGACTTGAGTGGAAAGACGAAAAAGCCGCGGAAACGGCCGCAAAACACCGTGCGAATGTGCTTTGGGACAGCATGTACATCACGTACGTGACGGACCCGGAGGACACACGGTGCCATCGG
>CAZRGJ010000526.1:0-2567 GCA_964599445.1 uncultured Planctomycetaceae bacterium
GGTTCCGACGCGAAGTCCGATCCGGAAATCGACGGCAGAAGCTCCAGGAGGCGGTCTGCTTTTTCAGCGTCCGGAGTTTCCGTCTCATGGTCTTCCGCTTCGCCGTGCGTCCGTTCAGAAAACTCTCCTGCCGTACGAAAAGATGCGTCCTCCGGCTCCATCGCCTCCCAGGAATTCGATCCCAGCCGAGCCGCCAATGCTTCGAGACGCGCTTCTTCCTCGCCCAATTCCTGCGCAAGTGCCGTCAGACGTTCATTTTCGTGTTTTTGTGCAGATTCCGCCTTTCGGATCTCCTGTTCGCGGCGGGCAAGTTCCGCAAAACGGGCGTCCAGTTCCCGACGCTGAAGCTCTTCCAGAGAGCGTTTTTCCTGGAGACGCTCCCATTCCGCAATTTCTCCGAAATGTTTCTGCTCTTCTTCCTGCCGTTTTCGTTCTGCCCAAAGTGCGTCCTCAGCCGCTCTCTCGTCCTGACACGTTCCCGAGATCTGCGTTCCGTCTTCCCCTGCTCTCCGCTGCTTTTGTTTCCGTTCCGCAAGACGCACTTCATGTTTCCGGCACATTTCACGGGCAGATTCGATCTCGGAACTGTCCTGACCAACGATCATGGGATCGGAAGGAAGGACGATCTCCGCAGATTCCGCAAGATCCAGGCCATTCTCTCCTTCAGAAATATCCTGACGGTCCGTTCCCTCTGAACGTTTCTCTGAAGTCGGCGGAAGAGTCACGCTGCGGGAAGTATCCCAGGCACTGAGAGGATGGTCGCGCATGGCGATCTCGCTGCTCATCAGCTCCGGATCCGGCGGGTCGATCCGAAAACTGCCGATCAGGCGAAGGGGTTCTTTCGCGTCCATCTGCGGAACGGACGAAGACATACCCTCCCCCTTTTCCGGTTCGGAAACCGGTTTTTGCGGGTCAGGCTCCTGGAAAGGAGGCTGATTCGGATTCGTCGATTCGCTCATGATGGGAATTCGGCAGCCGTTGAGACCGCACAGGTTCAAAATAGGATCCCCAATGGGAAATTTTAGCATTAAACTCTGACCAATGGAAACCTTTTCTCCCGGTTTCCGTTCCGATTTTGCGCAATACGGATTTTCTGCGCAAAATAGGGTTTCTTCTTTTGGTATCGGATGAACCAGTTTGAGAACTTGAGCCGATTATCCCGATTATGCGAATTGTGTCAAAAAACAGATCCCGGATTTCCGTATTTTCTGAAAATTTCCGAAAATTTTTTATTCAGACTCTGCCAAAAAAGAAAACGGGGGTAAAATTGAAACAGAACACTTTACGATCCACGGCAAAATGTAAGATTTGAGAAAAATCAGAAAGGCAGGCGTCATGAACAGTATGAAAGTCGCGGGAGCTGGTGAACTTCTGTGGGATATTTTCGGTGAAGACCGGAAACCGGGCGGCGCGCCGGCAAACGTCGCGTTCCATCTGAACCAGCTCGGCATGGACGGACGGGTCCTTTCCCGCGTAGGAAAAGATTCCCTGGGAAACGAGATCGTCGAGTTTCTTCAGTCGATGGACCTTGAGACTTCGTTCATTCAGCGCGATCCCATCCATCCGACCGGCACAGTGACGGTGACGCTCGACGAGACGGGTACGCCGTCCTACATCATCCACGAAAACACGGCATGGGACCATCTCGCGCTGGAACCGGAACTCGAAAAATTCCTTCCGGAGCTTTCCGCGATCTGTTTTGGAACACTCGCACAGCGCAGCCCTGTTTCCTGCGAAACGATCTGGAAGATCCTGGATGCCGTCCCCGCAAATTGCCTGAAAGTCTGCGACGTCAATCTTCGGCAGAATTTCTTCACGAAAACACAGCTGGAGATCTCGCTCGAGAAATCAGACATCGCGAAGATGAACGACGGCGAAATGGAGATCCTGAAACCGCTCCTTGAGCTCCCTGCGGAACTGAATGCCGAAGATTTTGCGCAGGCCCTCTGCCGAAAATACGATCTCCGGAAAGTCTGCATCACGCGGGCCGAAAAAGGGTGCCTTTTGGCGTCCCGAAATGGCGAGACCGCTGACGTTCCCGGAAAGATCGTCCCGGTTGTTGACACGGTAGGAAGCGGAGACGCATTCTCCGCCGCCCTGATCTTCACGGAACTCCTCAGTATCCCGCTTTCCGTTCAGGCCCAATTCGCTAACGAAATCGGCACGCTCATCGCGACACGTTCCGGCGGAATGCCGCAGATCCGGGAAGAACTGGCCCAACTGAAGCAGGATTTCGGCATCGACGCCTGATCCCCAAACAGGATCCCGGCCCGGTTTTTCGTTCAGCCCGGTTTCGCATCCAGAATCTTCCGCGTTTACTTCAGCTCGGCTTCCGTCTCACGGAAAAGACGCAGGATCTCGGAAGAGTCCTCCAGCTCGCGAAGCTGGGGAAGAAATTCCGGTACCGTCAGGATCCTTCCAAGACGTGCGAGCGTGCGGAGATGCTGCGTATCGTTGACCGAGCAGATCAGAAAAAAGACGTCCGTCAGGACCCCGTTCGACGCAAACGGCACCCCGGCCGGAGTTCTGCCAAACGCGATGAAAGGGTCTCCCAGAATGTCCGTCAT
>CAZRGJ010000527.1:0-2557 GCA_964599445.1 uncultured Planctomycetaceae bacterium
AATTTTTGTATCATCGCGTTGGGAAATTCGGTGTTTTTCGAGGTTGCCGAGAAAATGTACCGGCCCAAAGGATCAGGACCTTTTGGGTTTTGGAGATCCCTGCCGACACGGAGGCGGCCAGCAGGAACCGTTTTTCATGAGACCGAAGTTTCGATCACGTTCGACTCAGACGTTTTTCTGGTCGCCGTAGAAGGCGTTCAGGTACATCTGTTTGATCTCGGGGATCAGCGGGTAGCGCGGGTTGGCGCCGGTGCACTGATCGTCGAAGGCATCTTCCGCAAGCTGGTCAAGCTGCGCGAGGAACGCTTCTTCCGAAACTCCGGCTTCCTGGATCGTCGCCGGGATGTCGAGGTCTTTCGCCAGAGCGCGGATCGCTTCGATCAGGCGGGCCACCATGACCTGGTCGGAATCTTCCATTCCGCCCAGTCCGATGTAGCGGGCCAGTCGGGCGTAACGGACACCGGCTTCCGGGAATCCGTACTGCGGGAAGGCCGCCTGTTTACGCGGAGCGTCCGTCGCATTGAAGCGGATGACCTGCTCGATGAGCAGAACGTTCGCCAGACCGTGCGGGAGGTGGAACGCAGCACCGAGTTTGTGCGCCATCGAATGGCAGACTCCGAGGAATGCGTTCGCGAAAGCCATACCGGCCATGGTCGCGGCATTGTGCACCTTTTCGCGGGCGTGGACGTCGGTCAGGCCGTCATTGTACGCCTTGCGCAGGTACTTGAAGAGCACGCGGCTCGATTCGAGCGACATCGCGATGGTGAAGTCCGTCGCGGTGACGGCGACCATCGATTCCAGAGCGTGAACGATGGCGTCCAGCCCCGAGAATGCCGTCAGTTTCTTCGGCATCGTCATGACCAGATCCGGGTCAACGATCGCCATGGACGGCAGGAGCGCGTAGTCGGCCAGCGGGTACTTTTTGCCCGTCGCGTCGTCCGTGATGACGGCAAACGGCGTGACTTCGCTTCCGGTTCCCGAAGTCGTCGGGATGCAGATGAGCTGGGCTTTATCGCCGAGGTGCGGGAACTCGAAAACGCGTTTCCGAATATCCATGAAGCGCAGGGCCAGATCTTCGAATTCGATCTCCGGATGCTCGTACATGAGCCACATGATCTTCGCAGCGTCCATCGGGCTTCCACCGCCGACCGCGATGAGCAGGTCCGGCTGGAACATGCGGATGCGGGCATTTCCTTCCCGGATGGTCGAGAGGTCCGGATCCGGTTTCACGTCGCTGAAGACCTGGATCTCAACACCGAGTTTCTCCAGTTCACGGGTCACCATGTCGCAGATGCCCAGTTCGTAGAGCGGTTTGTCCGTCACGACAAACGCACGTTTCGCACCTTTGAGGTCCTGGAGCGCAAGCGGGAGGCAGCCGCTCTTGAAGTAGATCTTCTGCGGGACCTGGAACCAGAGCATATTTTCACGCCGTTCGGAAATGGTTTTCACGTTCATCAAATGTTTCACTCCTACGTTTTCACTAACGCTGTTTCCTCCCCAGCTTCCGCAGCCCAGTGTGAGCGACGGTTCAAGCCGGAAATTGTAGATGTCTCCGATCGCGCCCTGGCTGGACGGCTGATTGATCAGCACGCGGCCCGTCGAGGCGGTGTCGCCGAACTTTTCGATGCGTTTCACATTCGTCGGATTCGTGTAAAGGACCGACGTGTGTCCCATTCCGCCGAACAGGATCAGTTCCTGCGCCTTATCCACCGCTTCGTCGAAATCCTTCGCACGGTACATCGCAAGGATGGGGGAGAGTTTTTCGTAGCTGAACGGCTCTTCCCGGTCGATGACTTCCGCTTCGCCGATCAGGACTTTCGTTGCTTCCGGAACTTCGAAGCCCGCCATCTGCGCGATCTTCCAGGCCGGCTGACCAACGACTGCCGCGTTGATATGGTAGTCCTTGATGAAGGTTTTGCCGAGCATTTCCTTTTCCGCCGGCGTCGTGATGTACGCACCGCGCTTGAGGAATTCCGCCTTCACCGCATCGTAAACTTCATCGACCACGACGACCGACTGTTCCGAGGCGCAGATCATCCCGTTATCGAACGTTTTGCTCAGGAGGATCGAGTTGACCGCGATGCGGATGTCTGCTGTTTCGTCAATGATCGCCGGGGTGTTGCCCGCGCCGACGCCGATCGCCGGTTTTCCCGAGCTGTACGCTGCCGTGACCATTCCCGGTCCGCCAGTCGCGAGGATCAGGTTCACCTGCGGGTGCTTCATCAGCGCGTTCGATTTCAGAATGGACGGTTCTTCGATCCATCCGATGATGTTTTCCGGTGCGCCTGCCGCGACGGCTGCGTCGTGGACCAGTTTCGCCGCCATGACCGTGCTTTTCTTCGCACGCGGGTGCGGGCTGAAGATGATCGCGTTGCGCGTCTTCAGAGCCAGGAGCGACTTGAATATCGCCGTCGAAGTCGGGTTCGTCGTCGGGATCACACCGGCCAGAACGCCGATCGGCTCCGCGATCTTGCGGATACCGAACTGCTCATCGCGTTCGATCATGCCGCAGGTCTTCGCATTCTTGAATTTATGGTAGATGTACTCGGACGCAAAG
>CAZRGJ010000528.1:0-2213 GCA_964599445.1 uncultured Planctomycetaceae bacterium
CGAGACGAAAACGATCTCGCCGTTGGGGAGTTCCGCGGGACTGAAATCGTAGAAATCGCCGAATGTCAGCTGCTTCAGTCCGCTGCCGTCGATGCCGATGCGGAAGATCTTCCACCGGTTTCCGCCGTTCGGATCGTAGGCAAAGTAGACCGTCTTCGCGTCGAAGGAGAGATTCGCGTCGTAGATCGTTCCTTTCGGATCCTCGAAGATGGTCTCGACCTTGCGTTTGGGGGCGGACGGATGGACGATCTTCAGCGCACAGCCGGGCTTTAAGATCCGGGATGCCCAGAAATCCTGCCCGACAGCCGGCGGACGTCCAAACGCGGTGCGGCTCACGACCAGAATGGGGGGAAGGTCTTCACTGCGGAGCGTTTCCGGAAAAATGGACGCTTCCTGATGGATGGAAGTCAAAGTCTGAGGTTCGCCGTCGATCTTAAGATTCCGAAACCGGGCCGTCCGCTGCCAGGGACGGAGGGAAACGCTCCCCGGAGGAAGAGGATCCGGGTCGGTGAATTCCACAGTTTTGCGTCCATTCACGCTCAACGTCAGGAGATTTCCTGCGTCGGTCCTGCGGCACTCGGCTTTCAGCTCGACCCACTCATTTTCCGGGATCGCGCAGGGAAGGGACTTGAGCCAGCGGAAATTCTGCTGATGCCGACCGAGCATGACGAACTGCTCTTTGGCGTAAAGCGCAAATTCGTATCCGTCAAACGCGTCTGCGCCGACTCCTTCCCGTCCGCAGTTCGTCACGAGTGCCGCGTTGCCCGATTTTCCTTTTTCGAGGAAGATCTCGGCCGAAAACGTCACGTTTTCTTTCCTGAGATTCGTTTTCGTCAGACGAGATCCATTTCCTGCCGGTCCCTCAAGGATACCGTCTGCAAGAGTCCACTCTCCGCCGTATGGAATAAAGCCCTCAACCGGGGTCTTGATGCGGGGTGTCCAAGGTTCCGAAAGGATGGATTCCAGCGTCTCCGCGAAGGTCCAGGAGTTGGCGAAACTCAAAAAAAGGCTTAATGCCCAAATCAGGAAAATCTTTTTCATGGCGTATCGTGTGGGGAAGAAGGACCGTTGAGAGGGCTGGCAGGGGCGGACTGGCGGGGTTGGGCAGGAACGGTTGGAGCGTCCGGAAAATGAAGCTGGAACGACTGCATTTGCCGGACGATTAGAGAAAAACTAGAAGCGGATGACCATTTTCATCATCGGGTCCTTGCGCTCCACTTTTTCAAACGCGGTATTGATGTCCGCAAAGTTGAAAACATGGGAAATGAAGTCGTTGGGATCGAGGACGCCGTTCTGGATCCAGACGCAGATCTGACGGTGCGCTTCGGCTTCCATCTTCTTCGACGGAAACTGGTTGAACTGGAGCGTCCAGTTGTACGGGCAGCGGCTCCAGTCGATCTCGGCGGTCTGATTTTCCGAAATGCCGTAAACGCAGATTTTCGCGCTCGGTTTGATGATTTCCAGCCCTGTGTTGATGAATGCCGGAACGCCGACGGCATCCAGTGCGTAATCCACACCGCCCGGGCAGAATGCGAGGACTTCCTCCTTCACGTTCTGCGTCTTTCCGTTGATGACCAGGTCCGCGCCCATTTTCTTTGCGAGTTCCAGTTTCTCTTCCTGTACGTCGATTGCGATGATCGGCCCCATACCCATCAGTTTCGCGAACTTCACGAAACTCAGACCGACCGGACCAAGACCGAGGACAGTGAGGCTCTGATTCGCTTCGAAACCGAAGATCTTTCCCGTGCTGAGCACTTCGCGGAACGTGATGATCATGGCGGAGGAGACCGGGTCAAAGCCTTCCGGAAGAACATTCTGCGCCCACGCGAATTCGTCGGCGATCAGTCCATCCGCTTCCATCGCGGCGGCATCGCGGACCACATTGTATTCGGAGTACGTTCCCCACGCGCTGGAGTAGCCTTCCGGAACGTCGCCCCAGAAGGGGAGAAGCACGAGGTCGCCCACCTTGTAGTTTCGGACTTTTGCCCCGAGTTCCACGACCCGGCCGACGCCTTCATGCCCAAGAATGGTGGGGTACTGATCGATCCCCTTGAATTTCCGATGGATGATCTTCAGGTCCGTCCCGTTGCAGATACCGCAGGACTCCATCTTCACGAGTGCTTCATACTCATTGTACTTCGGCATCGGCATTTCTTCGATTCGGCAGGAACCGTCACCGTAAACGACGTAGCTTTTCATGCGAGTTCTCCTCA
>CAZRGJ010000528.1:2223-2557 GCA_964599445.1 uncultured Planctomycetaceae bacterium
TTTTCCTTTTCTGGTTTTCTTCTTTTCTGGATCGAAATTTTGGCAGGAGCCGCCGGGAAACACTTTCCCAGCTTCTGTTTCCACTTACAGTATACCATTCTGCGAAGAAAAGGAAAGAGCGAAATTTCTTTTTTTGTGAAATTTTCCCAAAAATCTTTCCGTCTGATGGAATATTTTGCCATTTCTCGTTTTTTTACGGACTTGATGTTTCCGGCAGGTCCACCCAGCTGTCCCGTCCCGCTGCGCGAGACACTTTTGGGAGTGCGGAATACCGTCTATTAAATAGTGCGTATGGATGGCCAATTCAGCTTTTTTTCACCGTCCGCATCCCGGT
>CAZRGJ010000529.1:0-2554 GCA_964599445.1 uncultured Planctomycetaceae bacterium
AGCCAAAATGTCTGCTGAGCAGATGCACCCGAAACCTGACTGAAAATCAGACCGAACAAAAAAATCAAACAAAACAAAAATAAAAAACGGCGATGGGGGGAATTTTTCATGATCGAACACTCCAGAAATGAAATTGCGAGGCAAAAGGAATCCACGATTGCCATCGGAATCAGACCGAAAATCGGCCTCCATTCTATCATTTTACATTACGGAGTTTTTTTGTCAAGCTGTGGAAAAACTTTTTCTCCACAAATTCCCAAAATTTCAAACAAAACAGATCAAATCCCCAGGATCTCCCGCCATTCTCAAAACCAAGCCCTCAGCTAAACGGGAATCTCCATCACGCAAAAGACTCCGTCAAACGAGAGACGAGATCCGGGATTTCCAGATCATGGAGCGTCCGGATCGGCTTCGCCTTTCACCTCCGGTACTTTACGGGAAACTTCCAGCACCATGTCGGCAAACTCTCCGGCAGAAACGACCTGGAAAAGGAAATCTTCCCATCGAAAAGATTCGCCTTCCTCCGGGATCTTCTGGAGTTTCTCGGCCGCCAGACCGCCCATGGTCGCGCTTTCCAGCTCTTCCGGAAACTTCAGACGGAAACAGCGGCAGAAAGCACGCACGGAGAAAAGTCCCGAAATTCGCCATTGATCCTCTCCGATCTTCTCCATCGGATTTCGATCGGTCAGCTGGAAAACACGCTCCGAATCCGGCGCAAAAATCGTCTCCAAAATATCCGAAAGAAGCACGGCACCAGGCGTCGCGCCGTACTCATCCACCACGACCGCCGCAGAGAGACCCTCTTTCTGCATGATCTCCAGAAGATTCGCCGCCGGAAGGCACCAGGGAACATAGTATGCGGATTCCGCAAAATTTTCCAGCGAATCATATCCGGATTCCGGGATCTGCGCTAGTTTTTCCAGCGCGAACACACGGTCGACCGCATCGCCGTCTCCTTCTTCCTCAAGAAAAACCAGCTCGGTATCCGATTCCAGTTCACGCAAAGATCCCACAGAGAACGGTACGGAAAAGACCGGAAGATGCGTTCTGGGACGCATGATCTCCTCCGCACTCATTTCTGCAAAACGAATGAGTGACCGCAGACACTCTTTTTCCCGCACGGCTCCGCTCGATTCCTGCGCAACCGAGACCGCCTGCTCCAAATCGGCGAGATCCAAAATCGGTTCCTGACGCAGCCGGGGAAGGAAAAGTCGCAGCGAAAGTTCCTTCCCAAGTCCAAGGATCGGCAGAAACGGCGAACAGATCAGTTCCAGAAATGAGACGGGAAAAGCCGCAAACCGCGCAAAACTCAGAGAGATCAGCACGGCGACCGCCTTGGGAAGCAGTTCGCAGAAAATGATGATCGTCAGAAGCGCACCGACACTCACCGCACCGGCCAAAGCAGCACTTTCGGACTGAATTTTCAGCGTCACGACGGACACGATGCCGAAGTAGAGCATATTCGCGATGAGATTTGAGAAAAGAAGCGTCGAAAGAAGCCGGTCCGACCTCTCCATGAGCTGTGCGCCTCGCCGTTCGGCAGCACTTCCCGTCCGCATGGCGTTCAGCTGTTCGGGAGTCAGCGAGAAAAACGCCGCCTCCGATGCCGAACATCCTGCCGACAGTACCATCAAACCGCCCAAAACCGGAGTCCACGGCAAAAGCTGATCCATTCTGTTCGCGTCCTTTCTCTTTTTCGTCTGCTCATTCCTGCCCGGCAGCCGCGATCGCGCAGACCATGATCGCCGCAGTCTCCGTCCGCAGGATCCGTTTTCCAAGCGAAACGGGCACCCAGCCCGAATTCAGCGCGTTTTCGACTTCCGTATCGGAAAATCCGCCTTCCGGGCCGATCGCCGCGAGGATCCTGCGTCCCTGATTTTCAGGGGCATTCAGAAGCTCCGCTAACCCCTTCCCGTTCGGGTGAGCGATGATTTTGAGCGTCTCGGCATTCTCTTCTGCCTGCGTGAAATCAGACGAAAAAAGCGTTTTGGTGCTTTTCGGTTCCGAAAGCGGCATGAGGGTATTTCGTCCGCACTGTTTCGACGCCTCCACCACAACACGATTCATCCGCGACGCAGCCGCATCACCGGCTTTCGCCACCGAACGTTCCGCTTCCAGAGGCAGAAATTCTGCCGCTCCCAATTCGACCAGTTTCTCGACCAGCCAACGCTGCCGGTCTCCCTTCGGAAGCGCAGCCGCGATGGTCACGCAAACCGGAGATTCCCGGTCTTCCACCCGGCGAGCATGGATCTCGGCCGTCAGCTCTTTTTTCTTCACGTGCGAGATCTCCGTGTCGAACTCCGCTCCGGAACCGTCAAAAAGAATGAGCGGTTCCCCCTCACGCACACGCATGACGTGAATAAGATGGTGCGCTTCATCCCCTCCAAGCGTCACGCTGACCGGGTAAAGAGCCTCATCTGCAGGAAGCCGTTCCGCTGAAAAATATCGATAGGCCATGGATCCATTCCGCTTTCAAAAAAGACCATATTCCGGACTGACGCTCCGCCCGGTCGTTCAACTTCTATTCATTTAGGTTCATCCGGCAACTGCGTAC
>CAZRGJ010000530.1:0-502 GCA_964599445.1 uncultured Planctomycetaceae bacterium
ACGGCGTTTCAATTCACGGCAATTGATCGATCTCATGAAAAATTTCCTTTCTGAGCTGAAATAAAGTCAAGGCAAACCAGATGCGATAAACGCAAGCCTGGCAAACCAGCCAAAATAAAAAATCAAAAACCAAACAAAATCAAATACAAACAAAAAACCAATTCTCCGTTCGCCGAACAAAAAGCGGTTTCGCAAACTGGAGCAAAATTTCTCCTCCATTACGGGCGGAACGAAAACGTCGGACGGTACATCAGACCGCATGATGCGGATCGGAACCGGGAACTCCGCCGCGGATGACCGTCGATACGATCGCGACAAAAGCCTTCCCAGTCGGCACATTTTCCAGATGAACGATGCGCCCGAACGCACATTTCGCAGACGAAACGGCCACGACAGAAGAACGCTGAAGATGCGTCTGCGCAGGATTCAGATTCGCCCCGACGTACGTTCCCAAAGTTTCCGAAATCCCATCCGGCGTCTCATCGGAAAACTCAAAGGTTCC
>CAZRGJ010000530.1:512-1257 GCA_964599445.1 uncultured Planctomycetaceae bacterium
CCGTCGTGGCGGTCCGGATGGCACTTTCTTTTCCAGAGGGACTGCTTTGCATCGCGATCCCGAGAAATTTCAGACTGAACGCCGACTGGGTACTGCCCAGATCGTCCGATTTGGGAAACTCGGAAGCCGGTTTTGCTTTTCCATCCTCATCCAGCCATAAAAGATCTCCAGCATGGACCTCCGTTTCAGACGAGACTCGAGCGCAGATCGGTGAAGTCTCTCCCCATTTCCAATTCAAACGGTACATTTTTGCTCCTTTCCATAAAATACTGAACCAAATTGTTTTCTCTCACAGAATTCCGCACGAAACGGCTCCTCTGCACGATTCCGGGAACTCAGCAGCCCCGAGAGTCCGACTTCAAGCGATTCACGAACTCCGCCATCGAAAGTCTGGATTCCCGAAAAACCGTCTGCGGAGCACGGCACACCGGGGATGAAATCTTTCGGGAAAGTCTCAGCATTTCCCGAAATTGCCGACGCAGATTCCCGATCTCTTCCTGAAGACTCTCAATCTCCGTCTGAAGAGCTTCAAGAAGGATGCTCCTATCTGCCGCAGACTCCGCAAAAGCCGTCAGCGGAGGATCGTTTCGAGAATCGGTACTCCCGGACGCATTTTCAGGAACGTCAGAATTTTCCAGCCCCTCCGTATTTTCAGCAAACGGACTTTTTTCTGAAACCGGATCTTCCGAGCACGTCCCCACCCGCTTCTCCTCCGGCAGCGGATCCGATGAGAGCGGGAACATGG
>CAZRGJ010000530.1:1267-2546 GCA_964599445.1 uncultured Planctomycetaceae bacterium
CGCAAACGTTTCCGTAGATGCGGTTTCCCGCGATTCAAAAAGCCCCTGCGTCGTGGCTGGATCCGCGACCAGATCCACACTGCGAACGAGCGAGATCTCCTCAACGAGCAGCGTACCGTCTTTCTGGGGAACCGTTCTGGCCAGAATATTATGGGAAAATCCGACATTTTCCGGAGCGTGTTCCGCATCCCACATCAACTGCTCTGCCAGTGGATGGCGCGGATTGAAATGGAAGTCCGCGTAAAGTCCTTCGTTTTTTCGAAAGCAGACATTCCGGATATTTCCGATCCGATCCTGGTAGTCTCGGGGAGATTGCGGAGAATGTTTGGGATGGTTCACGTTCACCTTGGCGTTTTCGTAAAGCACTTTCGCCCGTTCCAGAGCCTCTTCCGTATAGCGTCTGCCGTTGAGTGAAACGAACCCTAGGATCTTCACCCCGTGAAGTATCGCATTTTCCCGATCCAGACGCGCCGAAGCATCCGCCTGCGCATACTCCAGGATAGCTCCCGGATCCACGGGAGCCAAATTCATCTTCTTCATAAAAATTCCTTTCCAAAATGAGACAGTCTGCCTCGTCCAAAACAAAATTTCCAATTTTCAAATCTTACGGATCTGAATACAGAACGCTCTCCATTCAGCGAATAGATCGCTCCACGCCGGAACGGATCGTCTGAATGATCCCGCCCTGGACGGTGAAATGAAACGTCACGTTTCCGTAAAATCGCGAATCCAAAACATCGCCAAAGATTTCTTTGACCGCATTGGAAAATGCCTCGATGCGCGCCTGGTTCGTCGTGTTCGTGAGTGTGCTGGAGATGTGGTCTGCCGGGATCACTGAATTCTCAAAAGATGAGCCGTCATTTTCCCCCGTGTACCCTCCTGACGCAGCCGTTTCCCGAGTACTAGTTTCCTGCGCTGAAGTTTCCTTTAAATTCGAAAACGATGAAGATCGATGTTCCTTCTGAGATGGAGAATGCGGCTGAATACGCAAACGAAAATTTTTTCTCGAATCAAAATTCGTCATGGAAATCCTCTTTTTTTCTTTTTTCAAAATAAAATTCCGGTCCTTTTGGATACTGAAAATGTGTTGGGAAAAGGCAAAAGAATGTCCACGAGAACAACTTTCACATCTCACCCAAACCGCCCATATTTTGCCAAAATTAAAGGAAATTTCCAGTAATTCACTGTTTTACAGTATTCAGCCAAACACCATCAGGGGACTTTCCTGCCGTTTTTTTCCAAATCATCTCAAACCACGTCCGATCTGCAGGGATCCTGC
>CAZRGJ010000531.1:0-2533 GCA_964599445.1 uncultured Planctomycetaceae bacterium
TTTGTTTGGCTCTGCAACTGCTCCAGCGGCTACACCAAAGGAAACATCCGCCAATTCTGCTTCACTCGATTCCGGCTTCGGAAGAGCGGATACCTGACCGGCATTCACTTCATCCGCAACGGCGACACAATTCAAAACCAGTTCACCAATACGGTCTTCCGCCTTTACCGTACTTGCCGAGATTGAGCAGAACGCAGCCAAAAGAGCCGCGCACAAAACAAAAACTGATCTTTTCATATTTACTCCCGAAACAACAAAACATAACGAAATCCATTTCTCCTTTAAGTATAGCATAAAAAATTTTTATGTCCAGAGGAATCGGCAAAATTTTCAAAAATTCCTCTTTCTTTTTCCCGGTTTTTTTGCTAAAATCCCAAAAGTTTTCCCATTTTCAGGATTTCTCGAGCCTCAGGAAGCGCAAATATTCAGATCAGCCCCGCTCCCGCCGGTCTCAGGAACCCACAAAAGGCCGATTCCGGCCCCAAAACACAGCCGAAAGACTGACTAAAAAATCCCGGCAGTACAAAACGACGCACAAAATATCCCAGGAGGCTCTCCATGCCCGAACAGTTTTTCATTTTTGACAATTCGCCGATTTCCGAGAAAAACGCCTCCGTTCCGGACGCAGATCCTCCGCTCAAAACCGCAGATCCCAACTCCACAGCCACTCCAGAAACAGATTCCACAGAAAGTCTCCCGGACAGTTCCACAGACGGCGCAGAAAGCAGTTTCCCCAATCGTTCCGAAGAGGGCATCCAGCCTGCATCTGCCAAAATTCCCGCAGTCAAACCGGACTTTCAGCTTCCGCTTCCGGAAAACGAAACAGAGCGGATCCGTGTTCTTCGTGAACGGCTGGAATATCTGAATATGCGCTACTATTCCGACTCGGTTTCGGAAGTGTCGGACATGGAATTCGACATGATGATGAAAGAACTGGAAGCACTCGAAGCCAAACATCCGGAGATCCCCTCAGATTCCAGTCCGACCCAGCGAGTGGGCGGTGCGTCGATCGATTCACTTCACGAAGTGTTCCATAGGACCTCGATGCTTTCGATCGAAAACGTTTACGAACCGGCAGGCGTAATGGAATTTGCGTCACGCGCGTACCAGAAATTCCCGCAGGGAACGGAGATCCGCTGGGTACTGGAACTGAAGATCGACGGCGTCGCGATGTCGGTCCACTACCGAAACGGCAAACTGGTCCAGGCGGTGACTCGCGGAGACGGAACGAAAGGAAATGACGTAACGCACAATGTGCGGACGATCCGGGACGTTCCGCTGGAACTGAAACAGACGGATGAGCGGTTCCCGATCCCTGAGGAACTTGAGATCCGCGGCGAAGTCTACATGACGAACAGCGGGCTGGCTCTGCTGAATGAACGGCAAAAGGCAAACGGAAAGGAACTTTACGCCAATCCGCGCAACGCGGCATCCGGAAGCATTCTGCTCAAGGATCCGAAGATCTGCGCCCAGCGTCCCCTTCGGATGTTCTGCCACAGCGTCGGCGTGACGGAAACGCTCCCGTGCCGCAACCACTCGGAATTTCTCGAAGCCGTACGTTCCTGGGGGCTGACTCCGACGCCGAACGTTCAGCACTTCACGAACGTTCCGGATGCCGTCAGCTACTGCGAACGGGAACTGGACTCCCTTTTCAGCTACGATTTCGAGGCGGACGGTTTCGTTCTGAAGGTCGACGATTTCGCACAGAGGAAAGAGCTGGGAGAAACGTCCAAATTCCCGCGCTGGATGATCGCGCTGAAATTCCAGAAATACGAAGCGGTCACGCGCCTTCTGAACATCACGACACAGGTCGGGAAAACGGGCGTCGTGACGCCGGTCGCAGAACTTGAGCCGGTCCAGCTTGCCGGAACGACGGTCTCGCGTTCCTCGCTGCACAACGCGGAAGAGATCCGCCGAAAAGACATCCGGGTCGGCGACTGGGTCGTCGTGGAAAAAGCGGGAAAAATCATCCCGCATATCGTCCGATGCGAGATCCACCGCCGAGAAACCGACCTGCCGGAGTATCGCTTTCCGACCGAGTGTCCTGTCTGCGGATCGGAACTCGCACAGGATGAAGGAGGTGTCTTCATTCGATGCACCAACGCACACTGCCCTGCCCGGTGGAGCGTGAAGATCCTTTACTTCGGAAGCCGAGACGCAATGAACATCAAGGGACTCGGCACCAAACTTGGCGCACAGTTGATGGAGCGCGGACTGGTGAACTCCTACGCAGATCTCTACCGTTTGGAAGAGGTCCTCACACCCTCCCGGATCGAGGAACTTTCCCGCGTTGGCGCAAAGATGGTCCAAAACCTCTGCGCACAGATCCGTGAAAGCAAAAAACGCGGCCTCGCCCGACTGCTGACGGCTCTTTCCATCCAGCATCTTGGAAAAGAGACCGCCGAGCTGCTCGCCATGAAATTCCGAACGATGGAAACGCTTCAGAATGCGTCTGCCGAAGAGATCGCGCTGATCGACGGCGTAGGGGACGCGATCGCAAAAAGCGTCTTTGACTTTCTGCATTCGGAAGATG
>CAZRGJ010000532.1:0-1466 GCA_964599445.1 uncultured Planctomycetaceae bacterium
GGGAGTCTGCCAGTGCGCCAGCTCCATAAACTGCTCTTTCTCCATCAGCCAGACAAATCGCTCCACATCCTCAAATCCGGCAGTCCGCGCAAGATTTCCGACCGCGATCTCGACCGCACGTTTTTCGGAAGCCTGACGCTGTGCGCCATACTGACGCGAAGCATTCAGAAACCGCTGAAGTTCCGCGTACCGCTCCAGAAGCTGACGCTTTCGGATCTCCGATTCTCCGGAAACGGGCAGGATCCCCAACGCCCGGACGTAATCCGAATTACGCGGCCCGCGGATCTTCTCGAGGACGCTCTCCTCCATGAGACGACCGAGCACAGCATCTGCGTAGATCTGCGCTCTGCGATGATTCGCTCCGACCGTAATGTACTTGGCCGAATCGTAGATTTTCTGGAAAAATTCCTCGCCGACCGCCTCAAACGCCGATCGAAACCACTCGCCGTCAAACGCTCCGTCCCGAAAATCAGAAAGCGCGACCTGCGAATAGCGTGCCGTCTGCGTTTCGGTCTCCGCATCCGCTTCCGTCCCCATATGCGCCCGAAAGTACCAGACGGCCATCGGAAGTTCCGGTTTTCCAAAGTACTCTGCCGCGATCGGAAGCCATACGGGACGATACATTGCGGTCTCCAGAATGCGCTGGGACTCGTTTCGGATCGGGAATTCCCGCAAAGCAGCACGCAGATCTTCCACAGTTTCCCCTGGTGCCGGTTCGCTGATCTGAAGAAGTCGGCAAAAATCGCCGGAGCGGAATCGTCCCAGGTCAGGTCTCCGCGCATCAGCCGGTAATTTCCAAGTGCATGGAGCGTCCGCACCATGAAACGTACGCCGGTGAGTGACTTCATGACCTTGAGCTTTTTCGTTACGGGCGTCTTCTCTTCCGTTCGCTCAAACTCAAATTCCGCGAGCCTCTGCGTGAACCGCTCCAGAAGTTTCCGGAACTTCGGAGGCATTTCCCGTACCTTGAACCAGTTCATCTGCCCCCCAATGTCGTTTTCCATCAGAAATCGGCAGACTTCCTCTTCCGGGATCAGATCCGATTCGAGCGCATACGCCAAAAGAGGAAGATCCAGGACCAACTCGATCCCAAGCCGGGGAACCATTCCAAAGCTCCGTTAGTTTTCGGGCACACTGAAATCGCTCTTCCGTCATGGGAAGATTTTTGAAGAATGAGAACCAGAAGCAGATCCCCTCGCTCTCCATGAGCGCACTGTGCCACCGATCTTCCGGGTCTGCCGCGTTCAGAACCTCCTTCGGCCAACTCAAAAACGTGCGAAAGATCTTCAGCAGTACCGACTCCCAATCCTCCTGCCGGGAAAGCTGACGCACCAGAACTTCTGAAAGCAGCCAAACATGCCGAAGCGGAAGAATGTTTTCCGATCCTGCCGCGATATTTGCCTTCGTGTCCAGCGACGTATCAGGCCTATTCTTTGCCTGACCGTCTTTCCGGGACGCTCTCCTTC
>CAZRGJ010000532.1:1476-2529 GCA_964599445.1 uncultured Planctomycetaceae bacterium
CAGAAATTCATCCACCCAGCTTTGAGATCGCGGACCATAGAAAGGGATGAGAGCTTTCCGTCTCTTAGGCGAGACTTCCATCAGCGCAAGAAGCGTCAGTGCCGTGAGGATCTCCAGCGACGTGAACGATTCCGCCGCAAAGAAAGAGTCCCAAAGCTCCGGAACGACGCACTCTCCCAAATGCGGATCGGTACAGAGTCCCCAACGAATGCGTACATCCGCATACTCTATGAGCGTCCGCGTCCCGCCGCCGCTTTCGTCATTTTCCGCGTACCGAAACTCCAGATCCCGATTCTCCCACAAAAGGGCGTTCAGCTTGCGGAGAAGTTCTTTAGCTCGTTCGAGACACTTCGGCAGAAAGACGTCCGGACGGAATTTCGAATCGAATTCACGCAGTTCTTTCGGAGACTGCCAGTACTTCCGGCCCGGTACGTAGAGTCCCAGACCTTTTTCGAGCGTCCATTTTGCGGATCCTCCTACCAACGCGCACACAGAGGTACATTCTTCCGCTTCGTCAATCGTCCCGTCTGCCGTTCCTCCCGCCGGATCCAGCTCCTTCGCTGCCCGCATTTTCTCGGAGTTTCCGCTTTCCCGCAGACGTTTCGCCGACGCCTTCGCAGCCCCGTTTCTGCGCAGGGCGTCAAGAACCGCAATGCGTACATTCACCGCCTTCAGACGCAAAAGATCCTCCAGCTGAAGGACTTCCGATTCCGTCAGGTCTTCGAAAAGCCGGATCGTTTCCGCCGCCCATTCACGAACCCGCGCACTGCGGTCGCGGAGCATCGCGAAAAGTGCCTCACGCTGAGTCGGCGTCCTCGGAAAACTTCGACGCAGTTCCAGGATCTCATCCCACCACCAGTGCCTCTTTTTTCGTCCTTCTTCTTCCAGATCTTTCGGCATTAGCGGATAAAAATGAAGGATCTGCCTCATGAAAGACTCCCGCAAAACCGCAGACATCCGGCCCGTCAGGAGAACCAGGTCGTCGATCTCCTCCGCCGTCCACAGGAATTGCACACACTCAAGCATCTTCCAGAAAAGATCCTGCCGGGAAAT
>CAZRGJ010000533.1:0-2524 GCA_964599445.1 uncultured Planctomycetaceae bacterium
GATCACGCGCAATTTTACGGAAATCTCACCAGCGACGCCAGTGCGAAATTGACTGTGGACGGCGGCCTGAGTGTTTCCGGCGACCTGCAGCTTTCCAAAGACGTGACGCTCATCGTCGACGATTTCGAGAACGATTTCACGCTGGTCGATGTTCTCGGGATGCTCACGATCCCGGCAGACGCGCACATTGAGCTCACGGCAGAAGAACCCGCGATCGATCCGACAAACGACATTCTGCTCTTCTCGGCAAACGCCATCGTGGATGAGACCGGGAATGCGCTCA
Organism: uncultured Planctomycetaceae bacterium; assembly: GCA_964599445.1. Taxonomy (GTDB): domain Bacteria; phylum Planctomycetota; class Planctomycetia; order Pirellulales; family Thermoguttaceae; genus RGIG3701. The sequence goes on from CAZRGJ010000533.1 coordinate 284, forward strand.
CGACGGAAACACTTCTCGACATGATCGAGTTTGACGCTCTGCTTTTCCCGCAGGATGCCGGATGGAACTACATTTTGAACGCGACAGCCTCAGGCATCTGGCTTCAGGCGGATCCGAACAGCGTGCCGGAACCTTCCACTTTCATCCTGCTCATTCTTGGTGTTGGGACGCTCGCATGGATGCGACGTTCCCGTACTCAAGCCAATGCGCAAGCCTAACGAGCAGGATCTAACCACACACTATTTCCGCGAAAGTTCCGTCTTTTGCGGATCTTTTTGTGCAGATCGACGCAGTCCATTGGCCCGTTCTGCAAAATTCCCTCCCTTCCCCCCCAAAGAAAGGAAATCCTCACATGAAAAAAGAACTTTCCCGCCGTGAAATGCTTTTCTGGACTGGAATATTGGGCAGTTCTCTACTTCTTCCGTCTTCCTTATCCGCACAGGAGCAAGCGGTGTTCAACGGCAGGATCCTGGAAAACGTGACCATCAACCCAGTCCAGCCGAACCGCTACCAAGGCTGGCCGACAGTCGCGAAACTGCCGAACGGTGACCTGATTGCCGTCGTCTCCGGAGGCCGTGAGCAGCACGTCTGTCCGTTTGGACGCGTTCTGCTTTTCCGTTCCACTGACGGAGGCAAAACATGGTCGGAAGGTGAAACGATCCTCAACCATCCTGCCGACGACCGTGATGCCGGGATCTGCGTGACGGCAAAGGGGACGATTTTAGTCACGACATTTACGTCGTTCGCCTATCTTCCTGCACTGGAGCAGGAACGTAAACGCCGAGCTGAAGGAAAAAGCACGTGGGACGACGCACGTTTTGACCGCTGGAACGAGGCACACAAACCGTTCGAGACGCTGGAAGCCCGTCAAAAAGAACTTGGCTGCTGGATGATCCGTTCAGAAGACGGCGGAAAAACCTGGTCCGAGCGGTACTCTTCCATCGCAAATTCTCCGCACGGCCCAATCCAGCTCAAAGACGGACGGCTCCTTTACCCCGGGATCAAACTCTGGGAAACACCGCGTTCTGTCGGTATCGCAGAATCCCTTGACGACGGCAAAACCTGGCGTTGGGTCACGGAACTGGAAGCGGCGGAAGGAGAGGAACTCTCCCGCTACCATGAGCTTCACGGTGTCGAAGCCGAAAGCGGGAGGATCGTCGTTCAGCTCCGCAGCCACGCTCCGACGAGCAATCAGGAAACCCTTCAGACCGAATCTGAAGACGGCGGCAAAACATGGACGCGCATTCACAAAATCGGCGTCTGGGGCATTCCGTCCCACCTGACGAAACTCACAGACGAACGTCTTCTCATGACGTACGGCTACCGTCGTGAACCGTTCGGCAATCTCGCCCGCGTAAGTAAAGATGAAGGACGCACGTGGTCCGAGCCGTTCCGACTCAGCCAATGCCCGCCGTGCGATCTCGGTTACCCCGCGACCGTGCAGCGCGACGACGGCAAACTCGTGAGCGTCTGGTACGAAGCCGGAAATCTCAAGTCCGCGATCTGGGAAATCGCCGACTGAGGACTTCAACGCCCCCTCCAGCCGCCCAGTCCGCTTTTGATTTCAAAAGCTCCCCACAAAAAAGCCCCCGATGTCCAGATTCGACACGGGGGGGGTGGGGATCAAGAGCAAACTGTCCGATTCACAGTTTCCGCTCCATTCGCGATTTTTGCCTAATTCGCACTGACCGCACGCACCGATTCACGGAACTGTTCCAGTCCCTGACGATAGATCTCGACCCACTCGCCGACAGGCTGAACGTCTTCGCGGAAACGGACCATCTGACGAACGGCATCGTGAACGGTGAACTTTTCTTCCGCTTCGATCCCCTTTTCCTGACGCAGATGATTCTCCACCGCAGAAAGTGCCGTCACGGCCGCACCGAGTGCCGGTCCTTCCTGAGATTCCAGACGGCGAAGCGGGAAATTCAGCACGGAAGCCAAAATGCGGCACATGAGGTCGCTCTTCGCCACACCGCCCGAAACGGAAATGGAACGCACTGCGCAACCTGCCTTCCGGTGTTCTTCGACCCCCAGCGCAATGAGATACGCCAGTGCTTCGAGACACGCGCGGAAACGCACACCCTGCTCCGCCGGCTCTTCTCCGATCCACTCCAGATGCGGAGAATGGATCCCCAGCGACGGCTCCGAGATCAGGAACGGCAAAATCCTCGCACCGTTTGCGCCCGGACCACATGCTTCGGCAGCTTTTTCAAGTGCCGCGAAATCCGGATCCGCACC
>CAZRGJ010000534.1:0-2524 GCA_964599445.1 uncultured Planctomycetaceae bacterium
ACTGGATGGCGAAAGAAGCCGTCGACGTCTTCCTCAACACGAAATTCACCCAGGGACTGGAAGGTCTTGAAGACTTCCTCCAGGGCGCGTACAAGACCGTCAACGCGATCAAAGACTAAGGCTTTCGGAGATCTTTTCTCCAGCTTTTGAACTGTGGAACCGCAGACTGATTCCAGCTGTCCGGATCGGGAATTCACTCTTTCCGGATGGCTGGAAAGCAGTCTGTGGTCTTTGATTTTATGGCGAATCAGGATTTTCTTTTCGATCGGAATATTTCATGGCCTCCAATTTCATTTTCACTACGTCGCAGGTCGGTGCGGAGCCGATCATCAAGGAAGAGATCGTTCGGCAGTTTCCCGAAGCGCGGCTTGCGTTTTCGCGGCCGGGGCTTTTGACGTTCAAGTTGCCGGACGCAGACATTCAGGCACTTCAGAGCATGGAGACGCCTTTGCGTTCGGTATTTGCGCGGACGTGGGGATACTCGATAGGCTCTCTGCGCGGCGAGACGGTGGACGAGCTGCTTCCGAAGCTTTGGGAGCTGACCGGCGAGATGCGGTTTGACCGGATCCACGTTTTCGGACGCGATCTCCACAAGATCGGCGACTACAAATTCGAGCCGAGGCTGACGGAGGAGGCGTACGAGCTGTGCGCGAAGCTCTCGAATGCGTATCCGCACGACACGCTCAAGGCGAAGGATCAGCGTGAGCCGGCACTTGCGGGCGAGATGGTTTTGGACGTCATTCTGATGAATCCGATCCCGCCGACGCGCGTCACGGAATTCCTGGCCCGCCGTGAGGAAGGCGACTTGACGGAGCTGCCTGCGCCGAATCGCGGGAAGAAGGGAAAGAAAGGCAAAAAGGGGGAGGTTGGAGCGGAAAAATCGGCTCCGCGTCATGAGTGGATCATCGCATGGCATCGCGTGCAGTCGTTTCAGTCGGCATTTCCGGGCGGGATGCTGGATCTGGAGGTCCCGGACTACGTCGTGTCCCGTGCGTGGCTGAAGATGGAAGAGGCGGTCCGCTGGTCGCATTTCCCGATGTTTGACGTGCGAGTCTGCGAGATCGGCAGTGCGCCGGGCGGAGCGACGCAGGCTCTTTTGTCCCGCGGATGCGAGGTCATCGGCGTGGACCCGGCAGAAATGGCTCCGGAGGTGCTCGCAGACCCGAAATTCAAGCATATCCGCTCCCGGATCGCATTCGTGAAGCGTCGTGAATTCCGCCGTATCCGCTGGCTCACCTGCGACATCAACGTCCCGCCGAACTACACGCTGGACGTGATCGAGTCGGTGGTGATGCACCCGGACGTGAGCGTGCGCGGGATGCTGCTGACGCTGAAATTCCCGGACTGGAACATGGGGTTCGAGGTCGCGGACTACATTGCGAGGATCAAGTCGTGGGGGTTCAACATCGTGCGGGCAAGACAGCTGCACTACAGTCACCAGGAGATCTGCGTCGCGTGCCTGAAAAAGCCGTTCCGCCGATAATTTGTCCTATGGGAGGGGTGTTTCTATTAAAAAACCCCGGTTGAAGTTAGCAACCGGGGAAACCCAAACCGCCCAAAGGGCAGAAAGAGTTGACAATGACTGTCAAACAAATTTTTTCGATTCTCAAAATCTTCGTCAAAAAAGAAAACATCAAAGAAATTGTTTTCAAATGGGAAGAATCGAGCTGTGGTATCCGTAAAGTTGAAATTACGGGAAGTGATCGTCAAAATCACTGAGTAAATTTTAACCTTGGTGCTCCGTCGGAGACGACAGGGTACCCCAGTACTTATATTATAGGGAAAATCGCATGAATGTCAATACCCTGTTGGAAAAACTTTCGGAAAAATTTGGAGAAAGTTTTCAGGATCGTGAACTTTCCAGAGAAACGCTGGATGAATTCGGCATCGGCTACACGCTGATCCACGCAGACGGAACAGAGGAAGTGATCCATCCGGAAGGCAAGATCGAGGGACTGGACTTCCAATTCAACGAAGCAGACAATTAAGAAAAAATCCCCGTCCGGCATGGAGATCGGTCACTCTGCCGGAAACTGGGACCCATCTGAAAAGGCGGACTCTCAATAGACCATTTCTATGGCAACGTATCAAGATGGCTTTCTGAGAGAGCCTGAAAGCCATCGCGAGGCCTACGGTTTACATAGAAAGACCCGGAACGGTTTCCAACTTGAGGAATATCAGGTCGTTGAGAACACTCCCGGAGTTGCTGCTTACACTATTGGAGAAATTAAATATGGATATTTGTTTCGATGACAGTGTTATGGTTTTTGATGAGAAGACCGAAGAAGAGTTGCTTAAAATGTGGAGAGAGGAAACGATGACTCTCTGCAATATTAAAGATCAGTCCATTAGTAATGAAGAACTAAAATTTAAATATGGTTGCTATATAATTGCAAATAAGATGTACGAAGGTGATTTAGAAGACTTGCCGAGTAGCATGAAAAGATGTATTGATTATGTGAAGGAACATCCAGAAGAATTTAGAAAATCTTAAAAAACGTCGTGTCCATAAGGCATGACCTAC
>CAZRGJ010000535.1:0-2516 GCA_964599445.1 uncultured Planctomycetaceae bacterium
ATCGACGGCCTTGAGCTGAATGACTTTTTTTCGGGAATGCTCACCGAGTTCCGGAGCGCGAAGCCCGTCGATGCTGATTTCCGGCTTTTCCTGAAACTGACGCTGAAGGAATTCTTCTTCCAGATGGCGTCGGCGCAGATCTTCCTGGGAAAGCTGAACAGAACCATCCGTCGGAGTATGCGGTCCCTGAGCCAAAAGAGGAATAGCGGTCCATAAAAGAAGGAATGCCGCCTCAATGAGCGTATACAGGATCTCCTGTGATTCAAATTTTGTCGTTCTCATGATGGTCCCTTCCCTGGGCTGCATCCTGCCAAAAAAACGAACGGCATACCGAAAATGAAAGCCTACTGAATTAAATCCCAATATCGAGGCACATTTTCACTGAAAATATTTTGACTGAATTAATTTTCGGCAACAATAAAGAAAAAATGCGAAGAAATTCATCCTGACGGAAAAATCCCCCCATCTTTCCAGTTTTCGCATGGCCAACTTTTTAGGGGAGATCCGCATTGCTTTCCGATTTTTGTTTTTTTCGGTCTTCACGCATTCCCGATATTCGGTTTCTGAGTGGTATTCATTTTCTAAAATGAAACAGATGGTCAAGAGAGTCAAGATGGAGGGAAAGGGAGAAAATGGTGTAAGTTTGCGGAGGAATGTGTGTTTCGTGCAGAAAAGGAGGGGAAAAGCCGATTTTTGAAAGAAAGAAGCTGAATGGCGGAGTGTGCCCGCTTTCAGAAGAGTCCCATTTAGTGTTTTCAGGAAGTGAACGTCATGAATCCAACGGAATCCCGGTCCAGTGAGCTTGAACTTGAAAAACTGCGTGAAGAAAATCTGGCGCTGAAAAAGCAGCTGCGTGAGGTGGCCGCGATGATCGCGATGGGAGAACTGGTCAGTACGACGACGCATGAATTCAACAATGTGTTGATGACTGTCCTGAATTATGCGAAAATGGGGCTTCGGCATACGGATGATGCGACACGCGAGAATGCGTTCGACAAGATCCTGAACGCGGGAAACCGTGCCGCAAAAATTACCCGCAGTGTTCTTGGAATGGCGCGCAATCGTTCACCGAAACCGGAATCTACCGATCTGGTCCAGCTTACGGAGGACGCGCTTTTCCTGCTTGAGCGCGAGATGAACAAGTACCGCATTTCGGTCGTGAAGGAATTTGCGGCCGATGTGCCGGAAGTGCTCGTTTGCGGAAATCAGATCCAGCAGGTCCTTCTGAATCTCCTCATCAACGCGCGTCAGGCGATGCCGAACGGCGGCGATCTGCTCGTGAAGATCCAGGCAGACCCGGCAAATGGAATGGTGGATCTCTCGGTGCGCGACTATGGGACGGGGATCCCGGCGGATGTGCTTCCCCACATTTTTGAGCCGTTCTTCTCAACGAAAAAAGGACCGGACGAAAGCGGAAAAGGCGGGACCGGCCTAGGACTGGCGATGTGCCGGGAGATCATCGAGGAGCATCGCGGACGCATTCAGGTGAAGAGTTCCGTCGGCAAGGGGACTTTGTTCACGCTGAAATTGCCCGTTGCTCCGAAAAATGTTTGATGTGCCGTCAGAGTTTTCGTCTGGGATTTCATCCGGGGGCCCGACTGCTCCAATGGAGAGTACATTGAGCGGTCCGGTCGACGCGCATGTGCATCTTTTTCCGGAATTTTCTGATTTTGCTCAACGGAGGACGGTCAGTTTTTTGAATGCGGTCTCGGAGTCTGACTGGGAGCCCGTTTGCCGGTTGGCGCAGAGCCCGGAACGAAATGCGGTGGCTCTGGGACGGAATTTCGAGCGAAATACTGAGCCGCATAGTGGGCGTTCCGTGCAGGATCCCGAGATGCGCGTTTTTCCATTTCTTGGGATCCACCCTTGGGCGGTCCTTTCTGCCGAGGCGGGTTGGGAGGAACGTTTGGAGGCTTTGCTGCGCCGGATGCCGATTTCCGGAGTCGGCGAGATCGGTCTGGATGCGTGGAAGCCGGAATTGCAGAGCAAAACGGCCGTCTGTCGGCAGAAAATGTTCTTTCAGCGTCAGCTTGCTCTGGCCGTCGAGCTGAATCGCCCGGTTTCGATCCACTGTGTGCGTGCGTGGGATCAGCTTTGGGAGCTTGCCCGTCCGATCCTTGCTGGAAAGCCGGTCCCAGTCCTCTTTCATGCATTTTCCGGGTCGTCGCAGATCGTGATGCAGATCCTCCAAAAGGAAAAGTGGAACGCATTCTTCTCGATCGCCTCTTTTCGGTTTCACCCGGATCGGCCCAAATCGCGGGAACTTCTGCACGCGATTCCCCGCGAATGCCTTCTTTTGGAAACAGATGCCGAGTCGGCAGAGGACGCAATCTCTCTGGAGACGCTCTATCGAAATGCCGCGGAATGTCTTGAGATCCCGGAAATAGAACTCTCGGAGCAGCTCATGAAAAACGTACGGCTATTCTTCGGCAGGTAAGGAACGTGGGGCTGAAAAATATTTCTGAAGACCTGAAAATTCATTGGACACCTGGTGTGTATCGAGCGTCATGGCACTT
>CAZRGJ010000536.1:0-2515 GCA_964599445.1 uncultured Planctomycetaceae bacterium
AGACGGTGCAGTCCGCAACATTTCCCATGCGCGTGAGATCGTGCGGAACAGTTTCCCGATGGAGACGTTCCTCCCGCAAAATACGGAATCGTGGGACGCAGCATACGCCCGGTACTCGGAATGCGTGAACCGCCGCTGACCCACTTTTCATGAAACGTTCGCGGGAACCGCACGAAAAGCGACTCCCGCATTTTCCATCCCGCAGCATTTTCCAGCGCAGACCCGATTCCGCGTTTTCCGATCATGCCAAGTTCTCCAGCGTCCACACATTCCGAATATTTTCGTCCGGAAGCCCTGAAACGGATCCACAAACTGGAACTCCGTGCCCGTTTCATCATGGAAGGTCTCCTTTCCGGCAGGCACAAAAGCCCGTTTTTCGGGCAATCGCTCGAGTTCGCACAGCACCGTCAGTATGCGGCCGGCGATGATCTGCGGCGCATCGACTGGAAAGTCTGGGGACGGCAGGACCGTTTTTTCGTGAAGCAGTACGAGGACGAAACGAACCTGTGTGCGGCACTTCTAGTGGACGGTTCGCGCAGTATGCACTACTCGCACAGCCCGGAAGCGATGACAAAATTTGACTACGCCGCAACGCTCGCCGTTTCGATCGCCTGGCAGCTGCTTCGTCAGCAGGACGCGGTGGGCGGTTTCTGCTTCGACTCGCAAATCCGGCAAACTGTCCCGCAGCGCACGAACCGAAACCACCTTAACGCACTCATCCAGGCTCTTGAGAGTACCAAACCGCAGGAAAAAACGGATCCGGGAACGGATCTTGGCAGCGTACTCCTTCAGGCGGCAGAAAAGTTTCCCCGGCGAGGTCTGGTCTGCCTTTTCAGCGACCTTTTCGCTCCGCGTCCGGAACTCTGGAAAAGTCTGAAACTGCTGCGTTCACGCGGACACGATATTCTGGTCTTCCATATTCTGGATGACGACGAACTGGAATTCACGTTTCAGGGACCGACCCGATTCCTTGGACTTGAAGGACACGACGCCCTGCGGTGCAATCCGCGCGCACTGCGGGACGGATACCTGGAAGCCATGGGAGAGTTCCTGGACGAGATCCGGCACGGATGCGCCGCCAATCAGACGGACTATGCCCTGATTCGGACGAGCGATCCGTTCGATAAAACGCTCTCCAGTGTCCTCCTGAAACGCCGGCACTGAACAGAAGCCGACGAAACCGGCAGACGCAGTCCGTTTCCCGTCCATTACGTACCCGATCCGAAGCCTCCTTTTCATTCCTGAAACACGCCGAGACGCCAAATGTTTACGAATCCGCTCCTCCTTTGGGGGCTTTTTTTCGCAGCCGTTCCGCTGGCCATCCATCTCATCAATCTGCTGAGGCACCGCCCGGTAGAGTGGGGAGCCATGGAATTTTTGCTTACTGCGTACAAAAAGCACCGGACCCGGATGCGCATGAAAGAACTTTTGCTTCTGCTCATGCGTATGGGACTCATCGTGCTCCTGGTCCTGCTTTTGGCCGGACCGGTCATTCAGAGTTTTCTTCCGGGAAGCGGAAAGACACACCATCTCGTGATCCTCGACGACAGTTTTTCAATGACCGACCGGCTCGGAGAAACGTCGGTCTTTCAGAATGCCAAAGATTCCATTCAGAAACTCGTCGACGACCTTTCCAGGCAAAGCGGGATCCATAATCTGACGCTCGTACGCACCTCGCAGTCACGGGAAGGAATGCGTCAGACGGTCTTTCACGCACAGAGGATCAGCCGGAGTTTTCGGGACGCGTTTTCTGCCGACACGCTGTCGCCGGCCTTTACGTCCGGAGGTCTGGAAGATGCACTGCGATACGCAAAAGAACTGGTTCCGGAAACCGACGGCGACAGCCGGATCCTCTACCTCGTTTCGGATTTTCGAGCCCGCGACTGGAAAACGGCCCCCACACTTGCCGCCCAAATGGAAGAACTGGTCCGCAGCGGATTTCGGATCCGAATGATCGACTGCGTGCCGGGAGCCCATCCGAACCTTGGCGTAAGCGGTCTTGCACCGCAGGAAGGCACACGTGCTGCCGGAGTTCCGCTTCTCCTTTCTGCCCGCGTCACGAACTTCGGCACTTCGGTGGTCCGCGATGCCGTCCTTCATCCGGAAATTTTCCAGATCGGCACGTCGGGAAGTTTTTCCCAAATGCCGGCATCTTCAGAGACCGAAGATGCTGAATCCGCCCGTTCTTCCTCCACGGCAGCCACATCCGGCAGTCAGGCCCAAACGGCATCCATGAACCAGAAGCCTTTGCAGTCTGATCCCGCCGACACGCCGGCTTCCAATGACGCACTTTCCCAAACACTTCCCCCCGTCACGATTCCGGAAATTCCAGCTGGCGGTTCCGTCACGGTCTCTTTTCCCGTCACGTTTCCGCGGGCAGGCAATTTTGGCGTCCGCGTTTCACTTCCCCCTGACCCGATCTCTCCGGACAATCAGGCCCACGCTGCCTTTTCGATCCCGCAGTTTGAGCCGATCCTTTTGATCGACGATTCCCTGGATGGTTCCACCTCACGCT
>CAZRGJ010000537.1:0-2502 GCA_964599445.1 uncultured Planctomycetaceae bacterium
TTCAGCTGGAATCCTGAACGTCGGGAATTCGGGTGGGTCCGGAATCCGTGAACGTTGGGAATTCGGGCGGCTCCAGAACCCGTGAACGTCCGGAAATGCAGAAGCGGAAATTTTCTGAGTTTCCGGAAGGATATTTTCCCCGTTTCGATGAGGGTTTTATCGGAATGGGGAATTTTTTGTTTCTTTTTTATTCTTTTTGCCAAAATTTGCCAAAAACTTCCCTCTGGGGCCTTTTCGATTTTTATTTTTGGAGTATCCTATTAGTATTGGGGGCCTTTATGTGCCGAGTATGGATCCGGCAGCCCCATTGGAAAATTTTTTGATCGTTTTTTTGCCGTTCATTCCCTTTCGCGGAGTTTTTTCATGCCAAAGTGTGCCGTCATTTCCCTCGGATGTCCCAAAAATCTTGTCGACAGTGAGCAGATGCTCGGTCTTTTGCGTCAGGATGGATTTGAGCCGTGCTATGATGTGGAAAACGCAGAGGTCGTTCTCATCAACACGTGCGGCTTTTTGGCGGCTTCGCGTGAAGAGGGACTGGAAAATATCCGCGAGATGGAGGCACTCCGCGAGGATCCGGATTCTTCGCTTCGGTGTCTGATCGTGGCGGGATGTCTTGTTTCGCGGGATAAAGAGGAACTCGTGAAACAGTGTCCCTCGGTCGATGCGTTTCTGGATGTTTTCTCGCGCGACAGTGTTTTGGAAGCGGTAAAGAAAGTCTTTCCGTCCGCGGAGAGTGAACTTCCGGAAGAAAAAGCGGAACCGCTTGGGGAAATGTATTTTGAGCAGTGCCCCGGGATCGCGTCGGACCGGAATCGCTTTCCGCTTTTGCCTCCGCATATTGCGTATTTGAAGATCGCGGAAGGATGCAATCGGCGATGTGCGTTCTGCGCCATTCCGAACATTCGCGGGAAATTTACGAGCAAGCCGATGATGGAGATCGTGCAGGAAGCGCGTCAGCTTGCCGCAAGCGGAGTGAAGGAGCTGATCCTCATCGCGCAGGACACGAGCTTTTACGGAATGGATCTTAGAAATCCGGACGGCTCACGCACGAATGACTCGCTCGCGGATCTGCTTCCGCTTTTGAGTGAGGTGGAAGGGATCCGATGGATCCGGGTACAGTATCTCTACCCGCAGAATTTTGGCGAGGACCTGATCTCCGCGATTGCTGAGACTCCGAAAGTAGTCCCGTATATCGACATGCCGCTCCAGCACATCAATGACCGGATCCTGCACGAAATGCGGCGTTCCGCGGGTCGTGAAGAGACGCTCGCGCTCCTTACCCGGCTTCGGGAACGGATCCCGGAACTTGCGGTTCGGACGGCGTTTATCGCGGGATTTCCGGGTGAGACGAAGGCGGAATTTGAAGAGCTTCTGGCATTCCTGCGCAAACAGAAATTCGAGCACGCTGCCGTTTTCCAGTTCTCTCCGGAAGAGGGAACTCCAGCGGCCGAGATGGAGCGTCAGGTGCCGTTCAAGGTATCTCTGAAACGGACGAATGAGCTGCTCGAGACCCAGAAGCGCGTTTCGGCGGAGTGGACCCGCAGGCAGGTCGGAAAGCGTCTGGAGGTGCTCATCGATGCGGAACTTTCCGAGCCGGGGACGTATGTCGGGCACACGCAGTTTGGTGCTCCGGAGATCGACGGAAATGTTTACGTGACGCTGGATGAAGACTCCCCGACGGCGGAAAACGGTTTGACCGTCGGAGAATTTTATCTCTGCGAGATCGTGGACTGCGATGAGTATGATCTGTACGCGGTTCCTGTGGAAGCGGAGTGAAAGAAAGCGGGCAGGCGGTCATGTTCATGGAAACATTTCAGCGGTATCGGATGGAGATTGATCTTCGTCGCCGGTCCTACACACAGCCGGTGCTGCCGGAGGGGTACTTTATTGAAAAATGGAGTCCCACGCTGGTGGATGCCCACGCGACGGCGCACTACATGAGTTTCCGCGATGAGATCGATGCCCGTCTGTTTGAGAATTTCCGGACCTACAAAGGATGCCGCCGTGTGATGGAAAGCATCATGTCGAAGCCGAATTTCCTTCCGGACGCGACCTGGCTGATCGTTTACCAGCCGAAGGGGGCGTACTATCCGGAGTATTGCGCGACGATCCAGGGGCTGGTGAGTGCCGGCGGATGCGGAGCGATCCAGAATGTCGGCGTGGTCCCGAGACATCGCGGAAAGGGTTTCGGGCACATTCTGCTGCATCTTGCACTGGAAGGGTACCAGCGTTTTGGTCTGACTCGTGCGGATCTGGAAGTGACGGCGTGCAATGAGCGTGCGCTTCATCTGTACCGTTCCGAGGGGTTTCAGTCGGTCCAGCTTTTGAGCCGGGTCGCCTCGACACGCAGATAGAGATCGAAATGGATCAATGATGAACGGATCCTGGATCCTCTGAAAGATCCCGGATCGAATTTTAATTTTGGGAAATATTCAGGAGAACTTTCATGTTTTCATTTTTGGCTCCCCCGCCTCCTGCACCGCAGCTGCCGGAAGAGAAGAT
>CAZRGJ010000538.1:0-2497 GCA_964599445.1 uncultured Planctomycetaceae bacterium
GCCTTCACGATTTGAAGGACGGCTTTTTCAAGGAGTTTTCGGAGTTCCCCGTCCTGCTCGCTCATTCCAAGACACTCTGCCAGAAAAGTCACCGCAAATCCGTGCGCATAGACCCCCCCCTGCTGTGAGGCGCGTGCGGGTGCGAGGATCCCCGAATTCTGCGCGTTTTTCAGGATCAGCTCCAGACAGAGACGCACATACTGAGCATCCGGACCTTCCAGCGGTGTACTTCCCGACGCAAGAAACGCCATTCCAGCCAGAGCCGTGATCCCGGTGTCGTTCCGGAACGCTCCGTCTCCCGGCATCAAACCGGCATCCAGACGTCTGCGGAAATAGGAAAGCCCCTGCTCGCCGACCTGGGAAATTTCAGTCTCGCGGGAAGTGTCCGCTGCGGCGCAAAATTGGGGACGTTCTGCCATGATGAGCGTCGAAAGAATGAGAAATGCCGTCAAGACACGGCCTGCGATCCAGCTTCTGCGATCCATTTTCAAAAACTCCCGTTTTTTCACGAATATTTCTTCTGTCTCAAACAGTTTAAATGAAATGGATGGGTTCGTCAAGCGGTTTTGACGGCATTTTTGCGAAATTTTGAGGGAAAAAGCGTAAAATTTCCGCGGTGGTACTGGAAAAAATCGCAGATTTCGTGTATAATCGAGCGAAAGTTTTCATAGAGTCCCCCTAAAATGCGGATGATCTGTATGGCAAAAAGTAAAATTCAGGCAGAAGAAAAAAAAACGAATGAGGCAGAACTTTCAGGTGAAGCCGAAAACACCGTCTCGTTTGAGGACGCTTTTGAACGGCTTCAGGAAGTCGTCCGTACGCTTGAGAATGGGCAGACGCCGCTTGACGATTCCCTCAAACTTTACGAAGAGGGGATCCGGCTGATCCGGCAGTGTCATGAAAAACTCACCGGTGCACGCCGGCGGATCGAGATCATCGCTGGGACCAGCGCGGACGGTGAACCGATGCTCCGGCAGATGGACGAAGAGGAGCGTTCGCTGGATGAACGTTCCCAGACCCACGGTCGGTGACGTTCCGACGTGCGCATTTCGATGAGGCGCGATCGGCAGCGTTTCCTCTGATTTGGAGAATATTTTAGGATATTTTGATTTTAGGGAGAGTTTCCCCTCATTCATCAGGACAAAAAATGAGCGATTTTTTGAAATTTTCCGACCCTCTTGAACTGTGGGTCTCGACCATCCGGACGTTTGTGGATGAGGAATTGAAGCGGGTTTCCGAGAATCTGAAAAATGAAGTCCCGGCACGTCTGCTCGATTCGATGAGCTACAGTCTGCTGGCTCCCGGAAAGCGTCTGCGTCCCCTGCTGGTCTATCTTGGGGCGTGCAGCGTGAAGAATGGAAATCTCTCCTCTGCTCTGCTCCGTGAGGCTGCTCCTGCGGCCTGTGCGGTCGAAATGATCCATGCGTACTCGCTCATTCACGACGATCTTCCAGCAATGGACGACGATGATCTCCGCCGCGGGCGTCCGACCAACCATCGGCAGTTTGATGAAGCGACGGCCATCCTTGCCGGGGATGCGCTTCAGACGTTTGCGTTTGAGCTCATCGCGAACATTGCTGACACACAGCCGGAAAAGGTCACGCCTGCTCTGCGGATCCTTTCCCGCGCAGCCGGTGCCCCCGGAATGGTCGGTGGGCAGATGGACGACATGGTGTTCTCGCCCAAGGCACTCCGTCCCGTTTTGCCGATGATGCTCTACGGCTTCTTTCCGGAAGTTTCGAGCGATTTCTGCCAGGCGGCACTTGAACTCTTCGGTGCTTCTTCCTGGACGCCGGAACTGCGTGCGCTTGAATCGATGCAGGACCGCAAGACCGGTGCACTCATTACGGCAGCCGTCATGCTCGGCGGTCTTCTTGGCGGCGCAGATGAAGAACAGCTTTTCCGTCTCGGACTTTATGGGCAGTATCTCGGCCTGATGTTCCAAATCACCGACGATCTCCTTGACGCGACCAGTACCGCGAGCGTCATGGGGAAACAGACCGGAAAAGATGACGGAAAAGGAAAAGTCACGTGGGTAAATCATCTTGGGATCTCTGCCTCGAGACAGTATGTCGCCCGGCTGAATCAGCTGGCGCGTCAGGAAGTCTGCGAAGATGCGTTCCCCAACCCCTCGGTCCTCATCGAGCTGTTGGATTACGTGGCGCATCGAACACACTAGACGGTCTCTGAATATTCGATTGGAACGTCTGTTTAAAAAGCGCGGCTTTATCGAAAGATGGGGGCGCTTTTTCGATGGATCTTGTGTGGATTCTTTCGAATTTTCTAAAATTTTTAATTTTAAAGAAAATTTGCTTGACTTTTGAGACATTTTGTGTTAAAATAAAAAAAGAAGTTCTTCTTTGTTTTTGCATCGAAATACTGTATTTTATGATATTTCAGAGCGTATTTTAGTAAAAAAGGTGGATCATGTTGGTACTTTCACGGAAAACGGGAGATCGGATCCTGATCGGGGACGATATTGCCGTCACGATCGGGC
>CAZRGJ010000539.1:0-2493 GCA_964599445.1 uncultured Planctomycetaceae bacterium
AGGTCTGGACCTTCCGGAAGTCTCGCTGGTCGCCATTCTGGACGCGGATAAAGAGGGATTCCTGCGCAGCGAAACCTCGCTCATGCAGACGATCGGACGAAGCGCGCGAAACGTCAACGCGAAAGTCATCCTCTACGCCGACAAGATCACGGAAGCCATGCGTCACGCTATCGACGAGACGGCTCGGCGCCGTGAACTTCAGCACCAGTTCAATGAAGCGCACGGCATCACGCCTCAGACGATCCAGAAGAACATTCACCGCGGGATCGAAAAGGAAGCGGAAGCATTCCGGCACGCCAACGCCGCGATCGGCCGCAAAAACGAGAACCAGATCGTCACGGAACAGTACATTTCGGAGCTTGAGGCCGAAATGATGGAAGCGGCTGAAAAGCTGGAATTTGAGCGTGCCGCCGCGATCCGCGACAGGATCTCCAAACTGCGCGAACAGATCGGCGCGGCCGTTTCCGAAGTGAAAGAGACCGCGCCGAAGAAGAGACGCCGACGCTCCAAAGCATGACGTCTTTCCAGCCACCACCCCGCATTTTTCCAACAGAATCCACAACCCCACCAACCCTCCAATCAGAGAGAAAGGTCCGATCATGAAAAATGGTTTTCCGGCACTGAAACAGAGTTTCGTTTGGGCGGCGTCCGCCCTTTTGGCTTCTTCAGCCCTTTTGGCGGGGACGCTTTCCGCACAAAACGCAGCGGACGATTCCGCCATGGATCCGGAGCAGAAGTACTGGCATCCGGTCACGCAGACCGGCCCGCAGTTTACTCCGGTCAAGACGCCGTTTCCCCTGATGGACTGCCATATTCACCTCCGCGGCGGCATGACGACCGGAAAGGCGATCGCACGGCAGAAGCTCATCGGCATCGAGTCGGCGATCCTCGAAAATTCCGGACGGGAATGGCCTCTGTGCAATGACGCGGCACTCCAGGCGTTCATTTCATTCAACCGGCAGGAAATGGAAAAAGAAAACGTCCGCCTCCCGATCGGTATGCAGGTCAACGACCGCGACTGGTTCACGTATTTCAGTCCGGAAGTACTCAAGCAGCTGGATTTTGTGCTCGCGGATACGATGATCATGAACGACGCGAAAGGACGCCCGGTGCGCCTCTGGCAGTCGGAAAAGTACGTCATCGATGATGAGGAAGCGTGGATGGAGCGATATTTTGCGCACACGATGCAGGTCCTCGGCGAGCCGATCACGATTTTGGCCAATCCAACGTACCTTCCCCAACAGCTTGCAGACCGCTACGAGCATTTCTGGACGGAAGAACGGATGAATGCGGTCATTGAACTTGCGGTGAAAAAAGGTGTCGCGCTGGAGATCCAGGCCGGTTCCGCATTTCCGAGCGAAAAATTCATCCGAATGGCGAAGAAAGCCGGCGCAAAATTCTCGGTCGGCACGAACAATTTCGGGGAAGAAGAGATCCCGATGGACCGGTGGTTCAAGATGATCGAACGCTGCGGTCTCGAAGAGAAGGATCTTCTCCGCATTCCGGTTTCCCACTGAGAGTACCGAAAGAGGCTCTCGGACAAGTACGTGCCGATTTCTATAAAATTAAGTCGATTCCGGAGGGGGTCGACTTGACTTTTGAAAGAATTTGAGTACCATTAAGTAGAATGAGTTTGATTTTTTTGCTGACTTTCGCAAAGGTGCCTTGCCGATGAAACGCAGATCGTTTTTTTCTGCCATTTTTTCGCTCTTTGCCCTGGGCCTTCCAGTCTTTGGACCGGGGGAAACGGATTTTTCCGCATTCGTTTCGGCACAGGAGCCTGAAGTATCTCAAAAAGCCGCTCTGGAAAGACTCAAGGAAGAAGAGCGTGCGCAGCTCCGGCTTCTGGAGGGTCTGACACCTTCACTGGTCGCGATTTATCCCAAAGACGGCAGTTCCGGCGGATCGGGAGTTTTGATTTCGGACGACGGCTTCGTCCTGACCAATTTCCACGTCGTTCAGCCATGCGGCACCTGGATGAAATGTGGTCTTTCCGACGGCTGCGTCTACCATGCGGTCGTCGTGGGCCTGGATCCGGTCGGCGACGCGGCACTCATCCGGATCCTTCCGGAAGTTCAGGCCGGAGTTCCGAATGACCGGAAAGAGGGGGAGCCGAAGCGTTTCATTCCGGCAGTCTTTGGCGACAGCGATGCCGTCCGGCAAGGGGATCCTGTCTGGGTGTTGGGCAATCCGTTTGGCTTTCAGGAAGACTTCACTCCCACGATTTCTCAGGGGATCGTTTCCGGAACGCACCGCTACCAGTTCCCGGCCGGGACCTTTCTGGAGTATGCGGACTGCATTCAGGTCGACGCACCGGTCAACCCCGGTAATTCGGGAGGTCCTCTCTTTAATGCAAACGGTGAACTGATCGGGATCAACGGCCGATGCGCATTTGAGAAACGCGGAAGGATCAACGTGGGCGTCGGGTACGCGATTTCAAGCAATCAGCTCCAGCTTTTCCTCAGCCATCTCCGGGCGGGGAGGCTTCTTGAC
>CAZRGJ010000540.1:0-2491 GCA_964599445.1 uncultured Planctomycetaceae bacterium
CGTCATTGAATCGGGTCGATGCGTTGATCATGACGGCCGAACTGTCGATTCGGAGCGCGAATTCACGGGCCGCGGCCAGGTCGTTCGTGCAGATGGCTTCCGTATGCCCAGAGGAGCACTGGTTGATGTGGCGGATCGCTTCGTCAAGAGAGCCGACGACCTTGCACGAAATGATCGGACCATGGTATTCCGTGTAGAAATCTGCGTCGGATGCCGGGACCGCAAACGGAATGGCCGCGCAGGTCTGCTCGTCGCCGCGGATCTCGACGCCGCGTTCTTTCAGTGCCTCTGCGATCTTCGGAAGGAGCGTCCCGACGACTGCCTGATGCACGACGAGGGATTCTGCCGCATTGCAGACGCCCATACGCTGGCATTTCGAGTTGAGGACGATGTCGAGCGTCTTCGATTCCTGTGCGTCCGCGTCGACGTAAACGTGGCAGTTGCCGGCAAAATGCTTGATGACCGGCATCGTCGCTTCGTTCGTGACTCTGCGGATCAGACCTTCACCGCCGCGCGGAATGGTCACGTCGATGAACTGGTTCATTTTGAGGAAGTGTCCCACGGCATCGTGGTCCGTCGTGGCGACGAGCTGAACGGCATCACGCGGAATTCCGGCTTTTTCGGCCGTTTCCGAGAGAAGTTCCGCGATCTTCATGCTGGAGTGGATCGCCTCTTTCCCGCCGCGCAGAATGACCGCATTGCTGCTCTTGACGCAGAGTGCCGCGGCATCCGCCGTTACGTTCGGGCGTGATTCGTAGATGAAGAAGACAACTCCCAGAGGAACGCGGACTTTCTGCACGTCGAGACCGTTCGGGCGAACCTGAGACGAAATGACTTCGCCGACCGGATCCGGAAGTTTCGCGACGTACTCCAGTGCCTGCGCAATGTCTTCCACACGCTGCGGATCCAGTTTCAGCCGGTCGATCTCCGCGGGAGTCAGGCCGTAGCCGGGGGCTGCTTCCAGGTCCTTTTCGTTTGCGGCAAGGATCTCGGACATCCGCTCACGCAGGATCCCGGCACTGAGGTTGAGCCAGTCGTTTTTCTGTTTTCCCGTGACGCTGGCGAGTTCAGCAGACGCCAGTTTGGCACGCTGGGCGACGTTGAAGCAGTACGATTCCAGGTTTTCGATTTTCATCCTGATTTCATTCCGTGAAGGGTTGGGGGGTAATTTTCCGCGCCGACAGGCGATTTCGCAGATGCGGGTAAATTCCGCATCAAGGGTGGATCCCGCAGCTGAAGACGCTTTCCCCGTGATTTAATGGAAGGTTGATTTTTCATTAATTTAACTCAAAATCCCCAAAAAGTCAAGACCTTCCCGAGATACGGAGTGAAAAAAAAAGAAATTCTTCCCGATTTTCGCTTTCTGATGAAAAACGGACGGCGTGGATCCGGGATGGGAAAGTGCCCGAATTTTTGGTCCGAAACGGAATCTGGATCTTTTGACCTGAAATCCGTAAAAAAGCGCAGAGATTCCGTGGAACGGCGATTTTTGCCGGCGCGTCCTGCTATTGACAAAAAAATATTTTTGAGTATAATGGACACTATTGCGTATTTCTGAACGTTTTCCATGCGTTCCTCAATCGTTTTTCCCATTCAGAAAAGGAGTCAATCCCATGAAAGTCGCCAATATTCGCACGAACCGCGGTCTGATCCGTTTTCAGCTTTTTACGGATGAAGTGCCGGTCACGACGCAGAATTTCATTGATCTCGCCAACAAAAAATTCTACGACGGGATCGTTTTTCACCGCGTTATTGCTGACTTCATGATCCAGACTGGCGATCCCACCGGCACCGGCTGCGGCGGTCCCGGATACAAATTCAAGGATGAGTTCCACAAAGATCTGCGCCATGATGGTCCGGGCATCGTCTCCATGGCCAATGCCGGTCCGAATACGAACGGTTCGCAGTTCTTCATTACGCACGTCGCGACTCCGTGGCTGGATGGTAAGCATTCAGTTTTTGGAAAAGTCCTTGAAGGACAGGATGTCGTCGACGCCATTCGTCAGGGCGACAAAATGGAAGAAGTCTTCATTACCGAAGAATAAATTTTCGTTTCTCTGCGTTTTGTTTGAGGCATGGATCCGGTTCGATCCCAGTTTGTCAGATTCAAGGTTGGGCCGGCAGGCTGCTGTGCTCGGATAAAACGCAGAGATTTTGTTTTGAAGTTTGAGAAAAAGGAGGATTTTCATGCGCATCGTCATCATGGAGACCGGAAGTTTTGGTGTCCCGACTGTGAAGCGGCTTTACGAGAGTCGGCATGAGATCGCTGCGCTCGTTACGCAGCCGAAAACGGAGAATAAAACGCGCCGTGAACCTCTTCCCGAACCTGAGATCGTTCAGCTCGCGGAGGCGCATGGTACGCCGATCCTGCGTTTTCCGCGGATCAAGGATCCTGAGGCTGTCGCGGCACTCCGGGAGTTGAATGCGGATATTTTCTTCATCTGCGACTACGGACAGATCCTTTCGCCGGAGGGGATCCAGGCGGCGCGGC
>CAZRGJ010000541.1:0-2483 GCA_964599445.1 uncultured Planctomycetaceae bacterium
GGTCACGCTCACGGACGAACAGGTCAAGGCGATCTCGCACGCGCTGAAGGTTGCGAAATTCAAGAGAATGCCGCTGACCATCGGCAATGTGTTCAGCCTTGTGGAACCTGGCTTGCGTGATTACCTTTGCAGGGAATATCGCGATATTTTGGGAATGACGATCACTAGCATGGACTTTGAAAAAATCGAGCCTAAGTGCAAGAAAACGAGAAAAGGAGGAAAATGATGGGGTACATTTCGTTCGGAGTTGGATCGAAAAAGCGCGAGAATTACGTTTTCTCCTATACAACAAGGCTTCATCTTGACCCGCCGGAGCTGGAACTCATGGGCTGGAAACCCGGCGATATGCTCCGGATCGACCACGAAACCTGTGAGATCCGGCCCGCGCAAGGCTGGGAGTTTGGGCCGCGTTTGACAAGCGCGTCCAGCGGAGCAAAGGCGATGTTTCAAAGTGTCGAACCCGGCGTTCATCATCAAAACGAAAAGAGACGCCATTGCCGGAGAATCGTTCTTGACCCGGAAAATGGGATCGTTCGGGCTGGTGAGATCGACGACACGCTGAACAAGGCAACTTTCGAGAAACGGCATGGAAAACGCTGTTCCGACGGTCGAAAACAGACGATCTGGAAACCTTCCAAAAAAGCGAAGGATGCACTATACATGAACCGTGTAAATCGCGGACTTCGCGGGACTGCGCGGGATTTCAGAAATTGGACCGGAACTGTCAACACCCCCAAAACCAAAGAGGATTGACATGACGAAGCAGAAACGCAGGCGTGTCTGCGCTGTCGGCCAGCGTGTAAACGGACGGGTCTACCTCGGCCATAGCAACATGACGAAGTTTATTAAAAATGCCGCCAAAATATTCCCCGAAAAGACTCCGCTGATGACACAAATTCAGGTGATCCTTCTCCTGGAGGATTTCTACAATGAAGAGCCTTTGCAGGATGGAAAGCTCGCGTGGCTGATCGCCATCAGCTCGGAAGTCGAAAAGCTCGCGAAGCTGGAGCCTGCGGATGAAGCCGAGGCGGAGATGAAGAAAGACGTGCTTGGAATGTACAGCCAGACCGGCACGTTTGACCGTGCAAAAGAGACGATCAGTGGGCTTGATGAGCAGGTCCGGCTGGCGCGCGCGAAAGTCAGGGAGGCGGAATGAAACGTGAAAAACTCCCGAGAGACATGGCTCGTGCAATGAGTGCGATGAGTGCGATCGCAGAGATTCTTGTTGAATCGTCAAGAGGAATAAAATGACAAGTAGTACTATCGAGGCCGGAAAGGTCCTCAAGTTTAACACCGTCGCCGAAGTTTGCAGTTTTGTACGTAAGGAAAACCTGCCGGTCGCGTTCCGGTGCGCACATTGCAGACGTCTTGTGGTGACTGATCCGGAAAAAAAAGACAAGCGCTTCCGCTTCTGCTCGCAAAAATGCGAGAAGGGATACTGGCGTCACAACAGCGGCCGCAAAAGCTCGATCGGAAGCCGGTGGGGCGCGACATTCAGAATATGTGAAGATGGGATCCTGCGTGAGAACATCCGCGATAAATGGTCCGGCGGCGGAGGTGAAATATGATCGTGCATCCCTGTGGAATGTGTGCACAGCGGCCGGAGATCAGGCCGGACGGGTTTGTTTACAAGTACCGGCTCCACTGCAAGTGCCCTGCGACTCCGGAATCCGCCATGTTTGAAGATGCGGTCTTTGGCTGGAATGCACTTCAGGAGCAAGATTTGAAACGTTATGAAGAGATCCTTGAAAACAGAAGGAAATATTGCGATGACGAAGAATGACGAAAACGACCGGATCCAGAAGACGATCGAAACGCTGGAACGCAGGCGGCGGCAAGTCGAAAAACTGACGAAACAACAGGAGCGCGATGAGATGAAGGTGTTCGGGGCTGCGGTCCTCCGGCTGATCGACGAGTATCTCGCCAAAGAACGCGAGCTGTTCGATGAGCTGAACGATCCCTCGGAAGTGTCGAACTCCGGAAAAGTGCGGGAAAAAAGCTGGAAGAGCTTTTAGCTGTTAGTTTAAAAAGCTAGAAGCTGGCAGCTGATAGCTAAAGAAAAAAGGAAAAAAGATGACATTTCAGGAAGCGTGTGAATGGATCTGGGAAGAACAACTCGGGAACGTCATGAAGACCGCGAACCGGATCGCGAAGGAATGGCCGGGGTCCGATCCGGATGACATCCTCCAGGACCTCATCCTCCATAAGGAATTCCACATCTCCAAAGAACGCGTCCGACAAATCGTTAATGACGGGATCCGGAAAGCAAAGGAATTGACCTTAAAGAAGGAGAAAGAATGTACATCAAACCTTGCATAGTGTGCGGCAGATCGCCGATACTGCGAACAAATGGTATCGGCATGGAAAAGTATCAGCTCCATTGTCTATGCTCCATGGAGCCGGATGAGACGGCATTCGGAACGTCGATCGAGGAAGCGGTCGAAATGTGGAACACATGCGAGACAATGGCAGAAGTCATGTGG
>CAZRGJ010000542.1:0-2482 GCA_964599445.1 uncultured Planctomycetaceae bacterium
GGCTCTGGCTCAAACGCAATCCGGACGTTCCGCTCTCCGGCATGGTCGGTCAGAATGCGGAGTTCCTCGCCAAGCCGGGAAAAAAGTGTTTCGGATCCCGCATTTTCCGCAGGGGCCGCCGCTCCGGACCAGAGAGAGACACAGGGACTTCCCAGAGCTTCCGCCAATTCGACCGCCCGGAAATAGTACGCACGGCGAAGTCGGCGTTTTGCGGGGTCCGGATCCAGTAAATTGGGCGAGTGTTTTCGGAGCGGGTCCAGAAGAAAACGCGCACCCGTCTCGACGACGCTTTCCCGCATCCCGGCCTCCTCGAGCCAGTCGCGGATCTGTTTCGGTTCCGTACGCCAAAAAAATTCCGTCCCGCGTCGTTCCAGAAGGTCGTGATCGAGCGTCACGGCGATCCCTGCGTAGCCGATCTCAGCGAGGAGAAAAATCGAATCCTTCAGCGCATGATGCGCCAGCCCGTTCGTATTGAAACCGGGAAACATGAATGGACCTCCAAACAAAGAAAAGAGTGCCGAAATCGGCAGATGGAAGCTGAAAAACCTTCGGTAAATTTCCTGAAAATTGTTGGGGAAAATGCGAGCCGGACGCGTTCCTTAAAGAAAACGTCCGGCTTTCGTCTTTACGTTTCCCGAATCTCCGGCTCCGCTGCGTCATTTTGATTCAGATCGGGCCTACCTCGGAGTATTGCCAGATCAGTTCAGATCCGGATCATTCAGAGCGTCGAAGGACGCTTCTTCAAGTTCCTTGCTCTCGGCATCTACCGGAGGCGGCGTTTTGTCGAGTTCTTCGACCAGCCCGGCAGGTTCACCGGTTATGCCGCCCAGGGACGGATCATCGAGTGCCGAGGGTTCCCGAGCCGGAACGTCAGCGTCTCTGTTTTCATCGGATGCATCCGCTTCGTCTCCGTTTTCCGGATCCGCGGCGTTTTCGGCATCCTCAACACCTTCATCGTCTTCGGCAGCTTCTCCGCCGTCCGTTTCACCGTCCGTTTCGCCGTCCACATTTTCTTCCATTCCGTCAGCCGCTTCGGCCACCACATCGTCTGCTTTCTTTTCCGGAGCAAAGAATTCTTTCGGAAGGTAAAGCAGGCATTCACTTTCGCCTTTTTGGACCGGCGGAAGGATGAGACGCAGAAATTCCACTTTCTCCAGTTTCGGAGGATTGAAGGCCAGAATGTCCGTGAACGACTCTCCCTGACCGATCTGCATACTTGAATCTGCCTGATTCGGGACCTGGATGCGCTGCGTTTTGTACTGATTTTCCTTTTCGTCAAAGAGCTGGACCGACGGCGTTCCTTTGGCTCCCCAGCCGGGCACATCAAGGAGTTTTCCGTCCGCGTTCACGTTTTCCACTTCGATCTTGACGAAACAGTACTTTCGGTCCTTCGACCTGGCTTTGGAATTCGGATTCAGATCCGCCAGAGATGCGATCTCGATTTTCTTGATGAAGACTTTCAGACTGCCGAACGTGCAGGACATCGGCTTTCCGTCCACCAGCGGCGATTTGTAGCCGATCTCTGCCCACTCTTCGGGGAGAGCATTTTTTGCCCCGTCTTCGGAATCTTCACCGTCGGCGTCTTCACTATCTTCGGATTTTTTCGCATCCTCACCGTCGGCGTCTTCCGCATCCGCTTTGCCGTCGGCATCCTCGGCATCCGCTCCGTCTTCCGATTCCTGGTCGGCCGTTTCTCCGTTCACATTTTCGACAGCCGAGACTGCCGGATCATTCAGACCGTCCGTTTTCGGTTTTTCGGATTTTTCGCACGATGCGATCAGCAGAATGAGGACGGCCAACACAATGACGGCTCCCGTCGCGATGAGACAGATGAGGAAGTTCCGTTTCTGGATCTCTTTTTTGGTCAGCGGACGTTTTTCATCCGCCGAGTCGTCTTCGTCGCCGTTCGGTGCCGCATTGGTCTGCGCTTTTCCACCAGTCTTCACGGCCGTTTTGCGAGCCGGAGCCGTCCGTTTTCCGCCCGCAGGAGCAGAATGGACCGCGGAATCAAATCCAAAATCAAAGGTTTCCGTCTTTTCAGGTTCCGTTTCTGCCGCAGGTTTGGCTTTGGTGCGCTTCACAGCCGGAGCGGCTTTCGGAGGCGGCGGTGCCATGGGGGGAGCCGGAATGTCGGCAGCCGTTCTGCCCACCGGGATCCCTGTTCCTTTGGGGGACGCGGCTTTTTCACCGCTGGCAGGGACGGCGACCGCAGTCGGAATGCTCCCTTTCGGCAGTTTCCCTTTCGGCACCACGACCGGAACGGGTTCCTCGCCGTCTTCGGAGACCGGATGTACCGGCACGGCAACGCCGGTCGGAATGGAGCTTTTTTCAGGGAAAAGCCCCTTCACATTTCGAGCGATGGACCATTCCGTGTCCGTGTCACGGCGCACCGGGTCGGTGGGAGCGATCCGCTTTTCTTCTGCGAGCTGTTTCAGCTGCTGTGCCGTGAAGGGGCCAATTTCCTGACCCGCCATCTTATAGT
>CAZRGJ010000543.1:0-2482 GCA_964599445.1 uncultured Planctomycetaceae bacterium
TGAAAACTGCGAGCTGGAAGACCCAAAATTCGCGCACGGATTCCGAGATTTTCTCTCAGTCGTTTCGATGGTGAAGAACTTCAATGGTCTGCGGATCCTGCAGGTCGGAGCGCGTTTGAAGCCCTTTAAGTGCGTCATGGCCAACGAGCTGGAGCTGACCGAGCGTTTCGGGATCGACATCGTGCCGGTGAACATGACGGCGATGAAGATGAAGCTGGATGAAGTGCTCAAAACGAAGACGGAGATCCTCGAAAAGCACGCGGTATTCATGGCGGAGCATTACGATCTGAGCGGCATTGAGCACGAAACGGTCCTCCGGATGGCCGCGTTCATCGAAGCGTACCGGGATCTCATGATCGAAAATGACTGCGACATCATCGCGACGGAGTGCTGGACGGTCATGAACCAGACGTTTGGCGCGATGCCGTGTCTGGCGATGAGCATTCTGGCGGACCTGGGGATCACGGTGATCTGCGAGACGGACATTCACGGCGCGATCTCCTCGGCACTCCTTTCGTGTGCCGTCCGCGGACGAAAACCGCCGTTCTTCGGTGAGTTCACCGTTCGGCATCCGTTCAACGATAATGCGGAGCTTCTCTGGCACTGCGGCGTGTTTCCGACTTCCATGAAAAAAACGGACGAGAAAAAACCGCTGGCCGTCTTCAAACCGAGCTTCTGCGGGAAGGATGGGCACTACACCATGGCGCGTTTTCAGGGAGAGCGCGGGCAATACTATCTTCTCGGCGGCGAATTCGACACGACGGAAGGTCCGGAAACGTTCGGAACGTGGGTCTGGGCGGAATTCCAGGACCTGCCCGCTCTGGAACGCAAGCTGGTCGAGGGACCGTACATTCACCACGTCAGCGAGGTGGAAGGAAGCTGTGCGCACGTTCTGCGCGAATTCGCGAAGTACGTCCCGGGGCTGATCTTCGACCCGCTGGAGAAGTAGAAAAGCCGTACTCACCCAGTACTCACCCTGTCGATCCGCAAAAAACCGTGCGTTTTAGCGAGCCTCCTTCACCGTTTTTTCAACAGAAAGTTGAGTTCATGGATCCGATCCCCATCATCGTCGTTCATTGCGGAAGGTCGCCGTTTCTGGAAATGTGCCTTCGCCAAGCGCATCGGACGAATCCGTCAAGCCGCGTCATTCTGTTAGGCGATGAGACGACGCCGAGTCTGGATTTTGCGGAATTTCACTGCATTCACGCCCCGGAACTGTTTCAGAATGTGGAGCCGTTTTACGCAGCATACCGGCATTTCAGCTCTTCGAGTTCGGCGGAAACGGAGAAATTCTGCATGGCACGCTGGATCATCCTGCGCAATTTCATGCATCGGGAAGGTCTGGCGCGCTGCTTGGCAATCGACTCCGACGTCCTGCTTTTTGCGGACATGACGGAGGAAGCGAAACGTTTCGCTCCGTACGCCATGACTTTCGCGCACTGGAGCGAAACGCAGAATCTGATCCACTGCAATTTCGTGCAGGATCGGACGGCACTGGACTCCTTCGTTGAGTACCTCCTGCAGGTCTACCGGGAGCCTCTCCTCCTTGAGCGGGCAAAAAAGGCTGGACGCAAGAAAAACGGAAAATTCCGGGTCTCCGATATGTCGCACTTTTACGATTGGAGCGTGCATTCAGAGTTTCCGTTCTGTTTTTTTGAGGATCTCCATGCGGACGGGGTCTTTTTCGATTCCTGCATCGATTTCACGGAGGACACCCGGTCGATCTCATATTTTCCCGGAGTATTCCGCCGGATCCGAAAAATCACGTGGACAGACGGAAGACCGCAGGTCAAGGACAGGCTGGGACGGAGACTTGAGGTCAAGGTGCTCCACTACCACGGCGCACAGAAATTCCTGATGCCGTTCCACATGGAAGGCCGTTCGCCGCACGTGCTCATTTTCATGGAGTTCCTGAAAGCGAAACTGCACTCGATTGGCACGAAACTTGGACGCCGTTTCCGAAAATGAACCAACTGAACCGCCAGTGTCGGAAATTTCACCACTGAGAGTACGGAAAGGACTGCAGGTGTACTGAAAGAACCGCAGGAGCACACTGAAACCAAAATGGAAACACGAAAAACGTAAAGGAAATGCAAAGGACGAGAAATGATTTGAAAGAATGAGCTTTTTCTATTCATCCGTTTCTTTCCTTGATCTCGCAGACTGCCGGGTTTCACAAATCGCCGGGTGGTGAGAGTGCACAGTACAGCCCCCCCAAAAAAACGAATTTTAATTTTTAGATGAACCCAAACGGAGAGTTTTTCATGAACAAATTCCTCTTTTCGATGATTTTGACGGAACTCGAGGACGCGGTCGGGATCGAAAACTGCTCGACGCGCGCGATCGACAAACTGACGCACAGTGTGGACTACTTCTGGCTCTCGCGTCTTTTCGTGGACCGTGGGGAGAAGATGCCCGAGGCGGATTTCGTCGTCTCGCCGAAGGACGCAAAGGAAGTCTCCAAAGTTCTGAAGATCGCGAA
>CAZRGJ010000544.1:0-2481 GCA_964599445.1 uncultured Planctomycetaceae bacterium
GTCCGCCTGTCCGCCGTTCAGAGTGAACGAGCCGTTGGTCCCGCCGTGTCCGAGTCGGAGCTGCGTATGTTCGATTTTCCCGGAGTTCATGATGATCTCGCCGCCGTTTGCGGACCGGATGTCGCCGCCTTTGAACGTTCCGCCGTTAATGTAGAGCGTGGTCGAGAAGAGGGAGTTATTGCTGATGTTGAGCAAACCGCCGGGGAGGACCGTGACGAGGTTCGTCTTGTTTAGATTTGCGCCGGTGCTGGTAAGCGTGACGGCTGTGGTCGTGCCGCCGACGTGGATGCCCAGCGGAGTGGTCGAACCGTCGAAAGTCACCGATTTTGTCCGGACCCACGCGGTATTCGTGTTCGTCCATGCGGAAACTTCCGCGTCCATCTGGTACGTATGCCCAGCGGCGATTTGTCCGGTGAAGTACGCGTTTTCCTTCGCGTTCAGGACGCGGTCAAAGAGCATCGTGTTTCCGTTCCCCTTGATGACGGTCTTTGCGGAGGCTTCGAGGGATTCCGACCAGATCTTTCCGGTGAGGCGGTCCGCTTTCTGATTCCCGCTGATCGTGTCGGAATCGACCCACCAGCCGGTCATGCCGATATTCGGCGCGATGGCCAGATTCACGACATCGCCGTGCGAGAGTTCATGCGAATAGACCGACGTATTGTCCATCGAGCCGATGAGGATCTCGCTGTTTCCGCTGTTGGTCTTGCCAATGGTGAAGTTGCTGTTCTGCATATTGTGACCGCTGCCGGTGCGCGACGCAACGAGCTGGCCGTTGAAATAGATATTCTGGCTGGTTCCGTTCGAGGTCGCGACGGCATGGTACCATTCACTGCTGAATGGCGACGCTGACCATGAGTTGGCGTCGTAGTGCGCGTCAAGGTCATTGCCCCACCAGTAGTGACGGAATGCGACGGCGCCCTTTTCATTGAATGTGCGGAACGCATTGCACTGATTGTTTTTTCCGTAAACTCCCCAGCCGACGATGCCCATATCGCCGGGAGTCGGAGTCTGGACGTAAGAAGAGATCGTGTACGCGCCCGCGCCGGTCGGAAGATTGGCGATGCTGTAGTTCGTGCCGGTACCGCGAAGGTAGCTCGTGCCGTCGGAAGTGTAGACTCCGTCGGTGAAGGAAATTCCGCTGGCGTCTTTCGTATTCACGATGTTCAGATCTGCCGTGCCTGTGACGGAGTTGACGGTGTTTCCGGCATCATAGTTCCAGAAACCGACCATTTCAGCGGAAACAGGGGCACAAAGGACCATACCTGCCAGTACGGAAAGGGCCATCTTGTGAGTGTTGCGCAGGGACGATTTTTTGTT
Source organism: uncultured Planctomycetaceae bacterium (assembly GCA_964599445.1). GTDB lineage: Bacteria > Planctomycetota > Planctomycetia > Pirellulales > Thermoguttaceae > RGIG3701. Next base: position 1,318 of record CAZRGJ010000544.1, read on the forward strand.
CATGAGACTGCTCCCAAAATAATGAATGTAAGTAAAACATTCCTATTTTAATCCATTTGAAGTGTCTGTCAAGCAAATTTTTTATGTTTTTAAAAATTTTTTTAAATATCGAGGTCTGTTCGGGCGGATAATATGAAATATTTGCGATTTTGCAGACCTGTTCAAGAATCCTGACCTGAAAGAGGAGACCATGAAAATTCCCGAAGTGATCCATATTGCTCTGGGCACGGACGACAAATACTGCAAGTACGCAGGCTGCTGTATCGCGTCGATCCTTCTCTCGGCTGCGAAAGGGGAACGATTCTGTTTTTATGTGGTCGACAACGGGATCTCGGAACAGAATAAATCGCGATTGATGGAACTTCAGAAACTCCGCCCGCATGAACTGGTCTTCCTGACGCCGGATATGTATGATTTTTCACTTCCCCAGAAAAAGTATTTTCGCATGATCTTCAGAAAAACGCCGTGGCGCGGGTGCGTGGAAAAGCTTTCACTTAAAAGGAGATGGAAGAGATTCCGATCGACCAGCGTTCTCTACCAGCGTTTCAGGACATTCAGATCCATGGTCAGGAGCTGGCTGAAACGCTTCACGGTCCATCGATCATGAAGCCATTTTGTGAGGAAATGAAAATGACTCCCCATGTTTCCATCATCATCCCGGTCTTTAATGTGCAGAATTATCTTCGGCAGTGTCTCGATTCGGTACGGAACCAGACGCTGAAGGAGATCGAGATCCTCTGTATCGATGACGGCTCTACGGACGATTCCGGGAAGATCTGCGATGAATATGCGGCGGACGATGCGCGTTTCGTCGTCATTCATCAGGCGAATGCCGGTCAGTCGGCTGCGAGAAACCGTGGGATCGAGCTTGCGCGCGGGAAGTACATCGCGTTTCTGGATTCCGATGACTGGGCGGATCTGGAAATGTGCGAAAAAGCCTGGCATCTTGCTGAGGAGAAAGAGAGCGAAGTCGTTCAGTTTTTTTATAAGACGGATGTTCCTTCGGAAAATTTCATTACGAAATTTCACCAGCTCGCGTCGCGATCCTGCACGGAACTGTTTGAGAAAATGGACTGCGTCGAAGCCGGGCACTGCGTTGTCTGGAATCGGCTGTACCTGACGCAATTCCTTCGGGAAAATCAGATCCGATTTATTGAAGGTTTC
>CAZRGJ010000545.1:0-1448 GCA_964599445.1 uncultured Planctomycetaceae bacterium
TTCCTTTTTTAGAGAATCGAACATGAAGATCCGTCATTTCGTTTTACTGTCCCTTTCCATTTCATTTTTCCTGATCCATTGCGGATGCACCCCTCAGGAAAGTGCACGCGAGAAAACCATGAATGCTCCCGCACGTACCGAAACATCTCCGAGCACCCCAACGCCCCAAAGTACTGAAACGTCCCCAGGCATCCAGACGTCCCCAAGTACCGAGACGTCTCCGCACACCGAGATCCCGCGTACCGCAGCGTCCGCCCCTTCGGAAGCCAAGCCGTTTCAGATCCTGGAAAATGCCAATTTTCTTTGCTATGCGGACAAGATGTACGTCGGTACCGAGACTCGAACGACGACGCAAAATGCTTCCGGCTTCCAGATCCACGATACATCCAGACTGACTCTGAACCGCTACGGAAATTCGGTCTCTGCGTCAGTCACGCATGAAGAATCGCTGACGCCGGCGGGACGTTTGGCGAGTTTCCGCACATTGGTCTCGATGGGGGGAGCTCCCATCCAATACGAGGGGACACTTCCGCCCCATTCCGTCTCTTCAATGTCCGTTCTATCCGTCGCCGTTTCCAGTCAGGGGATGACGCAAACGCAGAAACTGGCGTTTCCGCACGGGATAGAAACGGAACTGTTCGGCAGTTTCGGCGTCGAAATGTCTCTTCTGCAAAATCCGATCCGGCTGGGAGAAACGCGGGAGATCGTGCGTCTGAATCCCACGATGCTCCGCTGGGAATACGTAAAGCTCCACTGTGCCGTTCTGGAAGACCTTCCGCTTCCCGATGGTCAGCTTTTCCCATTCTATCGCGTGGATCTGGAATCCCGACTTTTCGAAACAGACGGCACGCTCTCGGAAACGCAGTTCCAGAAAGAGACGCTGTGGTGCGACGGCAAGGGACTCCTCTGGAAACGCTGGTCGCCTCTGATAGAACTCTCCGCGTGGAGAGTCTCTGCCAGTGCGCTGGCCGAGTATCGAAAAAGCGGAAAATATCCGCCGCTTCCGACGCAGACTCTTCGGGCGAAAGCATCTGAAAAGCCGGACAGCCGGCAGAACGAAAGTTCAGCTCCTTCCGTCTCCCCAAACACCCCGCATCCCCATGCCGGAAACAGTTCCCCGGACCTCGCAGAAAACCTGAACATTCCGCTCGAATTCGCGAAAGATCTGGCCGGCGACATGGGAACTGCATTTGCTTCCAAAGTCGCCAATGCCCGTGAGGCCGTCTATCTCATGACTTCACGAACGCCTGGATCCAAAGATCCTCCCGTGATCTCCGGACTTTTCGAAACCTCCGCCTTCCAGAAAGTCGAGGTCCTCGACCCGTTCACCCTCCGGATCACGGTCCGACGGTCCGACGCGGAACGATTTGCCGATGCGGAACTCTTTTCCGAGCTTCAACGCTCAGCCGATCCTGCACAGCCTGATTCCCTTCCCCAAGACGCCCTCA
>CAZRGJ010000545.1:1458-2480 GCA_964599445.1 uncultured Planctomycetaceae bacterium
AAAGTTCGGCCTCGGAGATCCGAGCACTGGGACTTTCAGTCCTTCCGGAAGAGACGGACCCGCTCAAGATCGGTTTTGCGCTTGAAAAATTCGTCTGGGGATTCATTCAGAACAAGAATTACGCCCGCGGTTTCGTCACGGCATTGGAAGTCGTGCAGGATCCATCGGGAGACTGTACCGAACACGCAGTCCTTTTGGCTGCACTGGCCCGCTCGCGAAACATTCCGGCCCGAATCGCCCAGGGACTGATTTTCGAGCCGCGTTCCGGAAAAATGGCCTGGCATGTATGGAATGAGATCTACGCAGACGGCCATTGGGTCCCTTTGGACGCGACAATCGGCCGAAATTGCGCAGATGCGTCCCATCTCCGGATCAACGCAGGCAGTTTCTCAAGTACGGAACTGCCTCGGACTCTGCTTCCGGCCGCTCAGCTCATTGGAAAACTCCGGATCACTGCAGAGGCCGTACGATGAGCATCTATTCACGCAGCGGCGACGACGGCAGAACGGACCTCTTTCCCTGGGGACGGATCTCCAAGACAGACCTTCGCATCGAAGTGCTTGGAGACCTTGACGAACTGAACGCATGGCTCGGGATCCTGCGATCCCAGAAGATCGGCGAAACGCTGGACCGTCAGCTCGAAACATTCCAGAAGCTCCTTTTCCGGATCTCTGCGGAACTTTCCTGCCCGGCACCGAAAAAAACAGAGTGGCTCGACCGCCTGAAAGCGGAAGATGTCGAATACCTTGAGAACCGGATCGACGCACTGGAATCCCGGCTTCCTCCAATTCAAGAGTTCCTGATTTTCCAGGGTCCGCAGACCGCCGCATTTTCTCAGCTTGCGCGTGCCGTATGCCGCCGGGCCGAACGAAGTACCTGGCGTCTGGCAGAGGCCGAAAAAGATGCAGATCCATCCGGTATTTCTCCCGAAATACTCCGCTGGCTGAACCGATTCTCCGACTTCCTGTTCACCCTGGGACGCACGTTTTCCGAAAATGTGCCGGATGAAGCCGACTGAAGAT